>JBIOZK010000024.1:0-6251 GCA_044870975.1 Pyrinomonadaceae bacterium | reverse complement strand
CTCCCTCACGGTCGGGCTTCTGACACAACATACGGAGATTCTGACTGTTACGCCTTTGGCAGAACCCGACCTGGAAGGAGGGCGAAATTATGAAGTTTCTAAAAAGGGCATGCCTCGCCATGTTGTTTACCGTGATGGCCGCCGTTGCCTCGCAAGCGCAGACAGCCACCGGTGAGGTGAATGGCACCGTTAGCGATCCAAATGGCGCGGCGGTCCCGGGAGCCGTCGTCAAATTGATCGACCAGGCCACCAGAACCGAAAAAGAGGCGACCACCACTCAGAGCGGCTTCTTTACCTTCGTGAATGTGAAACCTGCTTCGTACACGCTGATAGTTGAAGTGAAAGGATTCAAGAAGTCTCTGACAAACGCTTTCACGCTCGGTGTGAACGAGACTCTGACGCAAAACCTTTCGCTGGCCGTGGGCGAGATGTCAGAGGTCGTCGAAATCACCGCCGGCACTGAACTGGTGCAGGCATCTTCGTCGGAACTCGGCAGCGTGATCAATGAGCGGACGGTGCAGGACTTGCCACTGAACGGCAGAAACTTCACGCAATTACTGACGCTGACGCCGGGCGTGACGCCGTTATCGACATCGCAGAACCGAAGTATCGGCGGCGTCGAAGGCAACGTTGGCATTCCCGGATCGGGCTTTGTCGATCCATCTTTTCACGGCCAGCAAAATCGTTCGAAACTCTACTTCTTCGACGGCATTATCAACACCAATGTTCGTGGGCCGACCTACATCGTGATTCCGAACATCGACCTCGTTCAGGAATTCAAAGTCGTCGGCCAGGATGCCAAGGCCGAGTTTGGCGGCGCGATGGGCGGCGTCATGAACATGGTTTCGAAGTCCGGCGGCAACAGTTTTCATGGCGCGGGATTTGAATATCTGCGCAACGATGCCCTCGACGCGCGGAACAGCTTCGACGTTTGCACCACTGCCCGATGCGGAACGGCCACCGGTGTGCCGAAAAAACCGTTGCCATTCCGCCAAAACCAGTTCGGCGCCGTGGTGAGCGGGCCCATTATCAAGAACAAGACGTTCTTCTCGTTCGGTTACGACGGTTGGCGATACAGTCAGGCGGCCCTTGGTCTTTCCTATGTCCCGACGGCGGCCGAAATCAACGGCGATTTCACCAACACACCTTTCCGGCGAGCAATCTACAACCCATACTCAACTCGCACCGTTGGCAGCACACAGGTGCGTGATCAGTTTCGTTGCGATGCGGCTGGGAACCCGCTGCCGGTGAACGCAGCAAAGCAGCAGGATCAAACCATTGGTTCGGTCTGCTTCAAGATTCCGCAGGCGTTGATCTTCTCGCCGATGCAGAAGTTCTTCCAGACTTATTCGACAGCGCCAAACTTCAGCGGTGATCCGCAGAACAACTTCGCCCAGGGCCGGCCGACGACGAACAACTCAAATGGTTGGCAGGTGCGAATTGATCATCGCTTCCGCGACGCGGACACTATCTTTTTCCGCTTCACGCAACAGACCGTGACAGTCTTTAATCCGATCGGCGATGCCGGATCGACCGCGGGCAGCGGCAAGGGCAGAAACTATGGCGGCGGTTGGACGCACATGTTCAATCCCAACATGATCCTTGACGTGCGCGCGGGTTATGCGGGGCGGCCCGGAGTTGATTCAAGTCAACAGAACCAGCATGAAGCCGGCACCGGACCATTGGCGGCGGCAGGATTTCTGGATGTTGATAAATACGGTGGTTTGCTGGTGCGGCTGTCGAATTGGGCTGCCGGCGGCAGCGCTGATTTCGGAGTTCGCGGCGCGGCCTTGCGCGAAAATCCGAACTGGAGTGTGACGCCGAACCTCACCTGGATTCACGGCCATCACAATTTCAAGGTGGGTGCCTGGTATATCGAGGCCAAGCGCATTCAGCTGAACACATTCCAGCGTTACACGTTCGCCGATGAGCAGACGCGCAATCCGGCGTCGGCGTCGGGCACGACGGGATTGTCTTTAGCATCGGCGCTGTTAGGGTTCCCGAACAACTTCGATGCGCAACTGCCGATACTCCACGGCGGCCCGGTCCAATTCAAATATGCGTCGTGGGCCGGGTACGGACAGGATGAATGGCGAGTGAACAAGAAAATTTCTTTGACCCTCGGCCTGCGGTATGACTACCTGACGCAGCCGAAAACGATCGACGGCCGTCTCTGGAATTCGTTCGATCTGTTGAACCAGCGTTGGATTATCGGTGCGGATACGATGCCGCCAAAGTGCAGCGTGACCAATGCCGCCCCGTGTATTCCGGATGCGTTCTTCAATGATCCGCACTTCTATAATGTGGTGCTGGCAGGCAGAAAGTTCTTTGCGCCGGCTCCGGTCAAGGATAATTGGGGACCGCGCGTCGGCGTAGCCTGGTCGCTGAATTCGAAATCGGTCCTGCGTTTCGGATACGGTTTGTACTTCGATCCTCTTCCGGCGCGCAGTCAATATGCGCAGAATGATCTTGAAGCTGCGGTTTGGCCGGACGCGACCGCATATTCAGGCACGGCCAATACGACTGCGAATTATCTGAACGGCACTGCCTTTAACATCATTCAGATCCAGGGGCAGGGATTTGCCACGCCGCTGCCGACCGCCAGCCCATGGACGGTGGGCGGCTTTAACGATGATCCGAATTACAAGGATCCTTACTCGCATCAGTGGCACGTCGAGTATCAGCGCGAGCTGGCAAAGAGTTATATGTTTTCAGTTGCGTATGTCGGCAGTGTCAGCCGTCGCTTGCCGTATTCGGGACTAGGCAACACGGCGCGGCACGCATTTCCCGCAGGAACACCGGCAGCGACGGTCGATGCTGATCGTCCGGTGCCCTGGGTCGGCGCGGGGTTGAATTACACGCTGGCGACGGGTCGCGCCAGTTACCGTGGATTAGAGACGAAATTTCAGCGGCGCTTTGCCGAAGGGTGGAGCGCGCTGGTTTCTTACACCTGGAGCCGCACCTTCGATACCGGCAGCGGTTACTTCAACGTTGAGAACGGAACGGGCGGCAGCGCCAGCATCCAAAACTACTGGGACCAGAGCACGGCGTGGGGGCCCGCGTCTTACAGCATTCCGCATTTCGCTTCCGCCGCAGTCCTTTATGAACTGCCGTTCGGCAAGGGTAAGAGGTGGTTACAGAGTGGGCCCGGCTCCTGGATCTTAGGTAATTGGCAGACCAACTTTATCGCGCAAGGTAGGACCGGTGCTCCGTATAATCTCGTGATAACGGGCGACCTGGCTAACCTCCGGGGGAGCGGCTCGAGTGCTCCTAATAATTATCTGCGTCCGAACCAGATTGCTGATCCTTTTGTAGCTGGTGCAGTCGCAGCGAATCCCGATCCGAATTGCCAGAAGACCATTTCGCAGGGCGGTCGCGCCGCAGATCAGGTGCGTACGATTACGACCTGGTTCAATCCGTGCGCGTTTGCGGCTCCGTTTGGGGCCTTTGGAACATTTCCCCGTAACACTCTGCGCGGGCCGAATGTCTATAATGTTGATCTGTCGCTGTTCCGGAGCTTCCCGATTAACGAACGATTCAAGCTGCAGTTCCGCATGGAGGCATTCAACGTCTTCAACATTCAGAGTTGGGATGTGCCATCGAGCGTGACGATCAATGCCGGCACGGCGACGCTCAACGGCGTGACGTACGGGACCGTGGCTTCGGGGGTCGGCAGAATTACTGGTCTGGCTCAGGGGAAGACGCCGCGACAGATTCAGTTTGGCTTGAGGCTTTCATTCTAGAAAGGGCTTCGTGATTGGAGCGCGGGCATCCCTGCCCGCAAAGCTTGCGCAGCAAGCTCAATTTGTTCGCGCTCCGCGCTCATGCGGGGAAGGATGCCCGCGCTCCATTAAGTGAGGACAGATGAATCGCAGAGACTACTTAACGTTCATGGGTGCGGCCGCGGGAGCCTTGGCGGCCGCCGGACATTCCGAACTTGCTTTGGGCCAGCAACAGCCAGCGGACAGCGGCGCCCCGACGACTTCGACCGTAGAGGATCGAAAGCGCCGCATGAAGTGGTGGCACGAAGCCAAGTTCGGAATGTTCATCCATTGGGGACTCTATAGCACGCTCGGTCGTCACGAGTGGGTGATGGAGAACGAAGGCATCCCCGTCAGCGAGTACGAAAAGCTCGCGCCCAACTTCAAACCGGTCCCGAATTTCGCGCGGGCCTGGGCGCAATTGGCGAAACGCGCCGGCATGAAATACATGGTGATGACGACCAAGCACCATGAAGGCTTCTGCAACTTCGACACGAAGCTTACCGACTATTGCGCGCCGAAGCAGGGGCCAGGTCGCGATCTGGTTCGTGAATATGTCGAGGCCGCGCGTGCGGAAGGCTTGCGTGTCGGCTTCTATTATTCATTAATGGATTGGCACCATCCTGACGGCGGCAGGTGCAAGACCGACGAGGCCGCACGCCGGCGTTTCGTCGATTACATCCATGGACAAGTGAAGGAACTGGTGTCGAATTACGGCAAGCTCGACATTCTCTGGTATGACGTCCCCTGGCCGCTCGATGCCAAGGGTTGGGAGTCCGTTGAGATGAACACGATGGTGCGAAAGATCCTGCCGGACATCATCATCAACAATCGCTCGAAGATACCTGAGGACTTCGACACGCCGGAGCAGAGAATTGAAGCGTCACAGAATCGACCCTGGGAGTCGTGCATGACGCTGAATGACAGTTGGGGTTATCACGCGGCGGACTTTAACTGGAAGAGTCCTACCACCGTGATTCGCAACTTGATTACCTGCGCGCGCGACGGCGGTAACTATCTGCTGAACATTGGGCCGAAGCCCGACGGCACGATTCCGGAAGAGTCCGTGCGCATCCTTTCGACCGTCGGCGATTGGATGGCGAAGAATGGGGCGACGATTTATCAATCTGATCCTTGTCAGCCGCGGCGGGGAAACTACTTGAGCTTCACCCGCAAAGGGAACACGCTATATGCGCACGTGCATTACTGGCCGGGCGAGACGGTAGTTATCGGGAATCTATTGAACAAAGTTTTGTCAGCGAAGCTCTTCGCGACGGGCGAGCCGGTGAAGTTTCAGCAGGACGACTATCGGATCAAATTGACCGGATTGCCCAGGAAGGCCCCTGATTTTGTGACGACGTTTGCGTTGGAACTCGATGGCGAGCCGAAGCAGGATCATGAAGGCAAGCGGGCGGTGAAACCCCGCGAAGGCGTCTACAAAGTTATTTGAAAATGAGTGGCACAGACTTTAGTCTGTGATTCCCTGGGACAGATCAGTCACAGACTGAAGTCTGTGCCACTTTGGATTGCATGATCGATAGTCATCAGCATTTCTGGCAAGTCGGCCGGTTCGATTATCCGTGGATGACGCCGGAGCTGGACGTGCTCTGTCACGACTATCTGCCGCCGACGCTCGATCCGATCCTGCGGCGCAACGACGTTGACCAAACGGTTCTCGTGCAGGCCAGCGACAGCGTCGAAGAAACTCGCTGGTTGTTGGATCTGGCGGAGGAGAACCCGTTCATCGCCGGCGTTGTTGGTTGGGTCGACTTGCAATCGGAAGATGTTGGAATCGAGCTGCTGGAGTTCGCCGCTCATCCAAAATTCAAAGGTGTTCGGCATCTCGTGGAGAGCGAACCGGCTGATGATTGGTTGACTCAGAAAAGCGTCATTAATGGTTTGCGCCAGCTTTCACAGCGCGATTTGTCTTACGATTTGCTGGTTCACACGCGGCACCTGAAATACGCCAAGACGGCGGTGGATGAATGTCCGGAGACGCGATTTGTGATTGACCACCTGGCCAAGCCGCCCGTCGCGCGAGCTGAGGTCGACGAGTGGGCGCGCGAATTGAAACCGTTGGCCTCGGCGCCAAATGTCTGGTGCAAGCTGTCCGGGCTGGTAACGGAAGCAAGTTGGACAAACTGGCGGGCCGCAGATTTTGTTCCGTATGTCGAGACCGTGTTGGAATACTTTGGGCCGCAGCGAATAATGTTTGGGAGTGACTGGCCGGTCTGTCTGTTGGCCGCGACGTACGAGCAGGTGCTTGAAATGTCTCAAACGTTATTGGCTGATCTCAGTGAAGCTGATCGAGAGTTGATCTTTTTGAAGAACGCGTTGGAGTTTTATCGGATTGAAAACGAGATTTCGAGTGCCGCGGCTTAAGGCCGTGTCAGAACCGGGAGCGGTAGCGACCGGATCAACCACATTCGTAAGATGAAGAAATATAGCTTTTCTTTTTTGGATACGCTTGATCCGGTCGCTACCGCTCCC
>JBIOZK010000023.1:0-12742 GCA_044870975.1 Pyrinomonadaceae bacterium | reverse complement strand
AGAAGTAGCGCAAGTTGTTAACTTGCTTCCTGTATCTCAACACGCAAGTTAACAACTTGCGCTACGCCGTGATCACCTGCACGTCCTGCGGGGGCTTGGCCGAAACGCATTGCTCATTCATCAACGTCGGAGGAATGTCCGGTTTGTATGGTTTCGCTTTATCCAAGAATAAGTGCGGAAGTGAACAGTCCGCCGCCACAACTCATCATTGACCCAGCAGTTCTTTGTAAGCTTTCTGAGTTTGCATCGCCGGCTCGACTCCCAGCTCTTTTTGCAGAAGAGCACGGAGGGCTTCGTACTGCTCCTTGACCGCGACGCGATTCCCGAGTGCGGCTTGCGCGCGCATGATCAGGCAATGGATGTCCTCGCGAAAGGGATCATCTCGTAGGATTTTGTGCGCCAGGTTCATTGCCCGATCGAACTCGGCCTTTTTCTCGGCCACCGATGCCAGAGATTCAAGCATCCGAAGATATTGCTCGCGATAATACGAGCGCTGCTCTTCAACCCAATCGTCGTAGCTGCCCTGCATGAACTCGCCGCGATAGAGGGCGACCGCCTTTTCGTATAGATTGATGCACCCGTCAAAATCCCTTTCCCGCCGGGCGCTTTCGCCGTCAGCAATGAGCCGATCAAATTGTTCGGTGTCGATGTTGTAGGAAAACTCCGCGTTCAATTGGTACTCACCGTCGCGATACGCGAGGAAGTTCTGTTTCAAAGGCTGATTGCTGTTCAAAGCTTTACGGATGTGCGACATCGTTGGATGAAAATTCTTCTCGACGCTTTTCAAATCGACGTCCCGCCAAAAGGTATCGACGATGGTGTCCTTCGGTGCGCGACGATGCGGCCGGGAGGCGATGAAACACAAGATGTCCCGCGCGCGGCGCGTCGTCCAGGCGTCAGCCGCAAACGGCCGAGCCCGATCGCGGAAGATCTCAATACTGCCCAGCATTGTGATGGTGAGATCCAGGAGTGGCGCCGATTCAGTCACGACTGCCGGTGCGGAAACTACCGGCGCCGGCGCCGGTGCGCGACCGCGAAGATCCGGCGGCAGCAATTCCTGGGCATCTTCGGATTCGAATAACTTCGGGTGAGCGGCGATTTCCTGACGCAGCCAGTACTCGTAGTCGTAGCGCGCCGCGAGGTCTAAAGCGCGGCGCAGACTTTCCAGCATTGCCGGCTCATGTCCGACAGCCTGATCGCAAACGGCCAGTCCCATGCAAACCTGCGCGTCGTAGTAGTAAAGGCCCTGCTCGCGAAAGTAACTCAGCGCCGCGGTGAAGTCCTCACGCGCCCTTTCATGTTCGCGGAGAGCCAGAAAGACGCGGCCTCGCGTCAAACGCGCCGTGCTGTGTCCGATTGCGTTCTGGTCGGCCGGACGACGCTCAAGCAGACGATCGATTTGTCCCAGCGCCCGCGTTGCGTCGCCGGCCTTCAAAACCATCAGGGCGCGTTCTTCCAGCAACTCAACCCGGGCCGGATCAATTCCGGCATCGACGTACGATCGTTCGGCGCGTTCATACGATTCAGCCGCGCGTGCCAGGTCGCCGCGCTCGCGATACAGGTTGCCATAAGCTTCGAAGGCTTCGGCCAACTGGCCGACCATGTTGAAGAGCTGACAGCCTTCCAGGGCCAGATCCAAATGCTGCTCGCATTTTTCCAACTCGCCGCGGTACAGATGACAGCGCGCGATGTTGAGGTGCGCAGTTGCTTCCTGAGGAATCGGCGGCAAATTGGCATCGCTGCGCAGCATTCGTCCCAGCCAGAGCAAGGCTTCGCCAAAGTCTCCGCGCATCATCGCCGGCAACCCGAGGTTGTGCGTGATCAGCCGCGCGTGGCGTTCGTCATCCTGCTCTTCGGCTGATTGCAGCGCGGCCCGGAATTCACGTTCGGCCGCCGCCCATTCGCCTTTGGTCACATAACAGACGCCGCGGGTGTTCGCGCATTTGGTGCGCACCATGGAATCGGGCGGGCTCAGGTCAATTGCCCGATCGAGGTATTCAAATGCGGCGTCAAAATCACCCCGACGCCGGGCGATGGTCGCTAATGAATGCAGCGCTTCAGCTTCACCGAGCTTGTCGTTTTGTGCTCGCAGCGCGGTAATGGCGCGCCGAAGCAGGGTCTGCGCGGCTTCAAAATCACCACGCAACCGCGCTACTTCCGCCCGATAACTGAGTACGCGCGGATGAGAATCGAGCGCCGCCGCCGGCAAGGCTTCGGCCAGAGCAGACAGCGCTCCCAGTTTGCCGCTGGCAATCCAGGCGTCGCCATGCTTACCAATTATTTCGGCCGCTTGATCGAAATATTCAGCGTCGATCAGGTGCTGAACGGCGGACTCCAGGACACCGGCTTCCAGGAAGAAATTCGCAAAACGCGCATGCTCGGCAGCGACGCCTGCCAGACCAATCTCAGACCGGAGGCGGCGGCGCAGGAAACTCTGAAACAGCGGATGCAGGCGATATTCCTCGCCCGTTCCGTCGCTCGCCACCGTAATGAAGACATTGCCGCGCACCAACGACGGAAGAATGGTGGCGGCGCGCGCCTCAGGAAACAGGCGCGCGCAGCTATCCAGGTCAATCCGGTCGAGCAACGCAATTCTCATGAGGAACTGTTGAACTTCTGCCGGTTCCTGCGCGAAGACTTCTTCGGCGAAGTACTCAAAGATGTCGCGTTCGGAATGCCGCAGCACGGCGAGCGGATCGACCTGCTTCTGATCGGCTTCAGTCGGGGGACGACGCTGCGCCACCTGTCGCACCAACTGCAACGCGGTGATCCAACCATGCGTGCGCTCGCCGTATTCGCGCAGTTGTTCGGCCGTCAGCGCCAGCCCGAACACTTTGCGGAACAGTTCCTGAGTCTCCTCCTGGGTAAACAGCAAATCGTCCCGGTCGATGAAGGCAATGGCGTGCTGCGAACGCAGACGAGCGAGCGTTAGCGGCGGAGTCTCGCGCGAGATGATGACCAGGTGAATGACCTCTGGTAGATAGGCAATCAGCCGATCGAGCACCGCGTGGACCTGTGTTTCAGTTCCGAGATGGTGATAATCGTCGAGCACGATAATCAGCGGCTGCTCGATTCCTTCCAGAATCTCATTCAGGAGAATGTCCGCGGCGCGTTCAGGTTGCTGCGCCAATTCCTGCGATTGCTGCAGGTACGCAAACAGTGCTTCCCCAAAATTACTCACTCGCTGCTGGATTCCGAAAGTCAGATAGCCAAGAAAGGCAGACGGATCAGAGTCTGCCTGATCGAGTTGGTACCAGACGTAAGGCGTTTCCTGTTGGCGCAGGAAATCAGCAACCAGAGTCGTCTTGCCGGATCCCGCGTTGGCGGTGATCAGAGTGACCGGCATGTTGAGGTTTTTCTGGAGACGTTCAATCAGACGTGGCCGAGCCAGAATCTCCGGCGCCGGTCGCGGTGGCAGAAGCTTCGTGCGTAGAAAAAAAGGCGGCGCCGAAGCCGTGGCGCCGGGCGCCTCCCGGGATGCAGCCAAATCAGCAGATTGTTTCTGCCTGGGCATAGTTTGCAGCGTGGCCGAGCGTAGCATAGTCGATTTCTATAGATGTAACGCAAGCTGCCGGTCACTCTCGAAACCCGGCAGCCTGCGTTTTACATCCCCGTTTGGGGTGAGTAAGAACTAAAAATCGGACGTGGTTGGTACTGCTCGAAGTGCTGGAACTTTGAACGATAGAAGGTTGTCCGCCACGGCGCGTCCCGGACGGCCCGGCGTGGCCGCAAATTCAGAAATCAGCGCCGCGCGCCCGTTGGTCTGGTCCCAGGCAGCGCGGGCGTGCTCCTCGCCCAGCCCGTAGGTGCGGAACAAATCGATGGCTTCGTCAACGGTAAACGCCAATTCTGTTTCGTCGACGACCCGCAGCATCTGCTTCGAACGCATGCGCCACAAGGGCGCCGGTGGCAGGCTGCGACAAGTGATCAGCATATGAACATCCGATGGCAACAGCGGTAATAAGCGTCGAAAGAAAGCCACCACCCACTCGGCGTCGTAAACCTGGTGCAAATCTTCGATGACGATCAGCAGCGGCTCGCCTTTGGTCTCGCCCAACTGAAAGACGAAGGCATCGGCCAGCAACTCGGCGTTGCTTCCGTCAAGGTTCGCCGCCAACTGAACCAGGGTGTTTGCATTTATCCCCGGTCGCTGGCGCCGCACCGCCGTGGTCAGATATTCCGCGAATTGACGCAGTTCGTTGTCAGTGGCGTCGACCTTGTACCAGGCCACGGTACGCCCGATATTGCGGCTGAAATCCACCGCCAGCGCAGTCTTGCCAGAGCCGGCCCGGCCGTTGAGAATCGTCGCGTTTGCCGAATAGAGATTTTCAGTCAAACGCCGTAATAGACGCGGTCGCGAAACCCGGGGCGCGGCCTGCGGCACGGCGATTTTGTCGTAAATAAAGTGTTCCTGAGACTTCATAAGCAAAGCATTCATGGCAAATGTAGCGGGCGGTCCCGCGATGTTTTGATTGTGCCGACAGCCCCTTGAGGAATTCTTGAGGTTCGATTGCAGTGACTGGTAACTCTCAGACAGTCATGGGAAATCGACCGCCTTATTGTCAGAAGGGGCCGGCCAAGGTAAACTCTCGCTGCTTCCGAGACCTGTTAGAAGGAGAGATATTATGAAGCGAGCCCTCAGTGTGATTGTCCTATTGGCCGCCGCGTCGTGGGCGGCTGCGCAGACACCGACACCTACGCCGACCCCGCAGCGCACCGCGCCGCCGGCGCCGCATACCAATCTCAAAGTCGGCCAGCCGGCGCCGGAATTCACTATGCCAAGTTCGATCAGCGGTCCCGACGGCCGCAAGGTGTCCTATAAGCTGAGCGACTTCAAAGGCAAAAAGAACGTCGTGCTGGCTTTCTATGTGTTTGCCTTTACCGGTGGTTGAACGAAGGAAATGAAGGCGTATCAGGCTGATATCGCCAAATTCGAAGCTAACGACACACAGGTATTCGGCGTGAGTATCGACAGTCCCTATGCGAATGCTGAATTTGCCAAGCAACTCGGAGTAACATTTCCGCTATTGAGTGACATAAAACATACCGTGGTGAAAGACTACGGGATTTACAATGAAAACGGTGGTTACGGAAATCGCGCCACGTTTGTAATCGATAAAGACGGCATCATCCAGCATATCGATGAGGGCAGCGTCGCAATCGATCCAACCGGGGCCGCAGATGCGTGCAATATCCTCACGCACAAAAAGGCTGCGCCATAGCAGCTTTCCGGCAATCGATCGAATCAATTATTGAGTGTGAGAAACAAAATGATAAGGAAAACTCTGTTCATAGGTTTTATCGTGCTGGTCGCGGTCGCCGCCGGTTGCAAATCAACTCCGCCACCGTCAGCAACCTTCAGGACCTATTTTGAAGCGCAAAAGAAAAAGGACGTCGCGGGCATGAAGCAGATGCTCTCCAAGACCTCGCTGGCAATGATGGAGGCGTCCGCGAAGCAGCAAAACTACACGCTGGACAAGATGATTCAGACCCAACTGGAAAATCCTTCAGCGCGAGTCGACAAGATGCCCGAGACGCGCAACGAAAAGATTACCGGCGATAGTGCCACGATCGAGTTACGTAACGAAGACGCCAACCGGTGGGACACGATGTATTTCGTCAAAGAGGATGGCGGCTGGAAGATCGCCCTCGATCGCACGATGGAGGAAATGCTAAGGAAAAACGGCTCCTAGCGCGCCGTTAATCCTCCATCGTCACCGCAATTCTCTTCCGTCCAACTCGTTAACGAATACTGGTTTTGTAGGTTTCGGTAAACGACGACGCGCACAAACTCGGTCGCGTCAACGTCATCGTCCTGTTTGTGATAGCCGACCTTCAGGCACAGCCGATAATTGATGCCGGCCACGGTTTGCGATTCGGCATGTTCGATGGAAACGAGCTTATAAGTCATTTCCTTCTTCTCAGACTGCGCTTTAACAGCAAATTCAGCGGCGGTCGTTGCTCCCTCATCAGCCTTGTCGATCTCTCGATAGCCGCCGAGTCGTTGGGCTGTTGAGATCGTGCAGCCGAAGATACTCGCGATGACGAAAAGCAGGAACAGCTTGCCAGGTTTCCAGTTCATTCTTTCCCCTATTTGAAGTAGGTCGTGCAGGCTCTCCGTTTCAATACCTGCGTTTGACCGCCAGAGTCTTTCACTGTCATTCCGGTTGCGCTAACCGTGCCGGTGTATTTTGTCTCGCCGACCGCGAAGCTGACGCTCTTGCCCTTTACTTCAGCCGCCACGAATTCAGGCTTCGGATCTTCCGCTCCGCCCTGGGCAACCTGCACGATTGCGTAATAGCCGCCACCGGCCGGCACCAGGACGACACGCATACCTTCCAGGTCGCCCGAGCCCTTCCCTACGGTGAAATTCTCGTAAATTCCCGGCACGGTGACGACTGGTTGAGGACTTGGCTTGCGTGCCCAGACGGGCGACACAAACGCGACGCAGAGCGCGGCGGTCAGTAACAAACGAACAGGCTTTTTCATTCAGTTCTCCTCTTTGCGGTTGATTATGGTTTGCGGCCGGCGCGCGCGAACGCTTTGTCGATGGCGGTGCGCAGGCCTTCACCTGAAAACTCGGTGAGCATGACTCCGTTGATGAAGAATGTCGGCGTGGCTTCAATTCCATAACCCTCGCCCTCTTCGACGTCGCGCCGGACGATCGATTCATACTTGCCCGCGTCAAGGTCGGCATCGAACTGCTTGCGGTCCAGTCCGACCTGGGTCGCATACTTCTTCAGCGAGTCTCGATCGAGGGTGTTTTGGTTCTTGAACAGGAGGTCGATGTATTCCCAGTATTTGCCCTGGGCCTTGGCGGCCTCAGCAGCCTGCGCGGCGTTGTAAGCGTTCGGGTGAACGCTGGTGAGCGGGAAGTTGCGCATGACGAAATGCACACGCGAGCCGTAAGACTTCAACACTTCTTCGACAATCGGGTACATCCCGCCACAGGCAGAACATTGAAAGTCTGTGAACTCGACCACGGTCACCGGCGAGTTCACATCGCCGCGTGACGCGCCGGAGCCCAGGCCGACGTTCATCACCGGCGCCTCAGGTTCTCGCATGAGAATCTTCACACTGCCGCTGGTCCGCAATCTATTCGCCAGCCCCAGTTCCAATTCATCCTGTTGCTTCTGCTGCAGGTAGGTGGCGATCTGGGTGCGCACGCTGGCTAAATCACTGGGAATCTTTGCCTTGTTCTCTTCGTAGAATTTGGTGATCTCGGCGTCGGTGGGCGGCTTCGCCTTCTCGGTTATTTCTGTGCGGATGATTTCTTCCGGTGCGATCTTTCGTTTTTTAGCTTCCTCAAGGATCAGCAAATCGTTGATCTTTCGATCGAGGATGTCTTTCCGGATCGAATACAGGCGCATCTGCAACTTGTAAACGTAAGCCTTCATGCGTTCGTTGATGGCGTCTATGCGCAAGGGATCACCACCCACCGAATAGAGGACCGTACCTGACGGAGGATTGGAGTTGACATCAGCATTCTTGGTGACGACGTTGGTCATCTTCAAGCGATTGATCAGTCCGGTGTAAAGCGTCTGTTTACTTTGATTGCGGATGTAATTGGCGATTTCCGCCCGCACCGACTCCAGGTCTGCGCCGCCGAGCTGCGCCCGGTTCGCATCGTAGGCCGCGCGGATTTCCTGCTCACTTGGAGCCGGCACCTTCGCGTTGACTTCAGCCTCGATAATGTCGTTCGGTGACTTGCCACGCTTCCTGGCTTCGGCCGCGATTAGCATTGAAGCGACGCGCGCATCGACCGCGCGGTCACGGGCTTCGCGAACCGCTTTGGCCTGATCCGTATAAAAGTCGGTGAGAAAAGGATCGCCTTCGCGCATGACGATCGGGCCGACGTCGCGGTCGATGTCAGATGCTGAAATCGCGGTATCGCCAACCATAGCCAGGGTAGGCGAAGCCGGATCGGCGGCCGGAGTTGGCGTCGCGGTTGCCGCGGCCGGATTGGCGGTCGGCGTTGGTTTCGGGGCCGGCCGGGTCGAGCCGGGCCGTCTTGGCGTCTGCGCGGTAGCAACCAGAAAGAACAAGGCAGCAGCGAACGCTGCGAGGGTAAGCCTGGGCAAATTCATTAGGGCATCTTTCCCGGTGCGGCCGCGGTTGTCAACCTGGACTCGCGAGTTTCTGCACCGTTTCGAGGGTGTCAATTTCATCAGGACTTTTGTCGGGCCGCAGGCGGACAATGCGCGGAAACCTCAACGCATAACCACTTTTATGTCGCTTGGATGGTTGAACCCGGTCGAAAGTTACTTCGATCACAACACGCGGCTCGACCACTCGCACGCGGCCATGGGCAAATTCCTGAATGGTGTGCGCACGAAACCATTCGGTCATTTCAGCGATTTCGACGTCAGTTAATCCGGAGTAGGCCTTGCCGATATTCAAAAGTTCCGGTTCGGTTTCCGATCGCCGGACGGCAAAGGTGTAATCAGAGAGCACGTTACGACGCTTGCCGTGACCGAGTTCGACGGTGGTGACGACGACGTCGAGAGTCGCCAGCGCCTTCTTTAATTTTAGCCATTCACGTCCGCGACGGCCGGGCTTATAGGACGAGCGCGGGTCCTTGATCATCAATCCTTCGTTACCGCGCGCACGGGCGGCGTCAAATTCGGCATCGAGTTCAGTGACGGCTTGGAAGCGTTTTGTTCTTGAGAGACGCAGCCGCTCGCTATCGCTCGCGGTTCTGATGATCTCTTCCAGGCGCGCTCTTCGGACTTCCAGCGGATCATCGATTAGGACCTGGCTGTCGGCGTACAGGAGGTCCCAGGCGACGAATACGACTGGCGTGCTGGCAAGAAGTTCCTCACTGACTATTTTTCGGCCCAGACGCTTTTGCAAATCGCTGAACGGTAGAATCTCTTCGCCACGCGCGGTGATGATCTCACCGTCAAGAATCACGTCCGTGGGCAGCGCTGCCAACGGCTCATGCAGTTCGGGAAATCGAATTGATATTTCATCCAGAGTGCGCGAGTAGATTGCTAACCGCCCTGCCTGTACGTGCGCCTGCCCGCGCATGCCGTCGAACTTGTCTTCAACAAAGAAATCATCGGGCATCGTTCGTTCGATGTCGGCGAGATCGGATGCGGGTGTCGCCAGCATGAACTTCAGCGGATGAAACAGGCGCATCTCGACTGCGCGCAAGGCGCCGGCGCGCGCGCGCACCGCCGCTTCGCCGATATCGCCGCGCAGCATGTTGGCCATCGAAACATCGGCCAGCGGTTGCTTGAAAGAGCGCGCGAGCGCGTCCTCGACCAATCCTTCGCGCAGACCGATGCGCAAATCTCCGACCAGTAATTTCACGAGATACTTCGCTTCCAGCGGTGTCGTCTTCGTGAAGACTCGCGTTAGCAGATCGGTTTTGGCTTTTTTACCGCGCGTGGAACTCAATCGCGCTAACAGAGATTCGGTGTCCCTGAGCGTGAGACTCGGTTCGTTGTCAGGCTTAGCTTCGGTGAATATTTCGAAAGCGACATCGCCGGCGTCACCCCAGCGGGCGTATCGTGGGCCTAGCGTTTCGCCGGCGACTCCCGTCGCCAGGCACATCGCTTCACTGAGAATGCTACCGCCGACATTCGTCGTGCGCACGTCGCTTTGGGCAAACTGTTGGCCGGCAAAATAACGCGCGGCGCGCGCCAGGTCTTCATCACTCAGTTGTTCGAAATACTCGCCGAGCAGGCGGGCTTTTTCCAGTTTTTTCGTGGTCGCCGCCACGGCTTCCGCGGTCCGGCCGAATGATTCGAGTGAATTGGGCGGATGGGTGCTCACCGAAAGCTTCAGTTGACGCGGATCGCCTCGTCGTCTGTCGGCGAACCAAAGATGTCTGGATGAAGAATTTTCGCAAGGATCTCGACGCCATCGACTACCCGCGGTCCGGGGCGGCTGAAATAGGAAGTCGCATCAGTCGCCCAGACCTGTCCGGCTTTCACCGCGGGCAGTTCGTTCCATCCCTCCGGCAAACTTGTGTTGGGAAGCTGACGCAGGATGTCTTCCTTGTAATAGCCACACGGAATCAAGACGATGACTTCGGGCGAGTAGGCGCGAATTTCATCGGCGTTAGTCGTCACACTTCGCTGTCCGGCCTGGCCGAATGCATGATCGCCACCGGCAAGCGCAACTTGTTCCGGCACCCAATGACCCGGCGCGAACGGCGGCTCGAGCCATTCCAACATCAAGGTACGCGGCCGGGTTGTGATGGCGTCCGTCTTTGAACGCACAACTTCCAAACGTGCAGCTAACGCCGTTATGAGTTCATCAGCCTTCGGTGCGCGGTTAGTGAGTTCACCTACCAGCCGAATATTCGCAAGGATGTCTTCAATCGTATTCGGCTCCAGCGACACAACTTTAACGTCCGCTTCGAAAGCGCGGGCGGCCCGTTCGACTGTTTTGTAACTGACGGCGCAGACTTCGCAGAGTTCCTGCGTGAGGATCAAATCAGGCTTCAAATCGCGCAGTCTTGCTTCGTCAAGATCGTAAATCGATCCATGGCCGTCCAGTTGCGAGCGCACGGCATGATCGATTTCGACGCTGGTCATCGATTCATGCGAAATGCGACTTGCAGTCAGCCGTGGCTTGCCTGCTACCGAACTCGGGTAGTCGCATTCATGCGTGATGCCGGCGAGTTCATCTTCCAGGCCGAGCGCGCAGACGATCTCGGTGCTTGAGGGTAATAATGAAACGATTCGCATAACTGACGGAACAGGAGATTGCGTGAGCGCCCACGCGGTGTCAAGGCAGAGTGGTGCAGGTTCTGTTGTTAGTGTTTTCGACGCGTAGCGTCGGTTTGATTTTAGCCGTGGCTTTTAAGCCACGGCTCGCGAGAGAAGCGGCAACTCGTCGCGTAGCGACGAATGAAATCAAACGTCGCTACGCGACGCGCGCGCGATTAATCGAGCTCTCCCGGCCTTGAAAGGTCGGGCTAAATTCAGTGGGACGCTACGCGTCGAAAACCATCAGTAAGCCGGTAACTTGAAACTGCATCACTACTTGGCTAACGATGGTTTACGCCTCGGTTTTCGCTTCTGTCCGCGTTACAATCTTTCCCGACCTTAGGCTGAGTCTAACTGTTGGCTGATTTACCTCGATGTATTTACTAATCCTCGATTCCCTGGGTAGCACCGAATTGCTGGTGATTCTCGGCGCGGCGCTGATTTTCTTTGGCCCGCGCAAGTTGCCGCAGCTCAGCCGGCAAATTGGCAAAGGCCTGGCCGAGTTTCGGCGCGCCTCGGACGATTTCAAGCGGACCTGGGAGCGTGAGGTAAATCTCGACAATTTCGATCAGGGTGTCGAACCAGATCCGACCACTTCTTTTCTCGATAAAGCCACCGAAAAAATTCGCGCGGCCAGAGAGGCAGCGGCGCTCGATTCGGCCGGCGTATCAGCCACCGCCGAAACGATTGCACCCAGCATCACGCCCGTCGATCCCGCGCTGGTGCAACCGAGAGATCCAAACTTTTCTTCAGAACCTGCGCCGGCGGAAGGCGCTTCTGGCAAACACGAGTGGCTCTAGACTGAATACGACTCCGCTCAATACCGCGCTTGCGCCTAATCAAATCAAAAGAAGAGAAAGCATCCTCCGAAGACCTCGGCGGGCAGATGTCGTTTCTCGAGCATCTGGACGAACTGCGGACGCGCTTGATTCGCAGCATGGCGTTCGTGCTGATCACTGCGTTCCTGGCCTGGTTTGCTTCCGGCTACATTTTTCGGTTCCTGCAAGCGCCGGTTAATCGCGCGCTCGCCGCAGCCCAGGAACAGCGGAAGGTGCCCATCGCTGGTTTGAATGGACAGGTTTCGGTTGTCCCGCTGAACACTCTCCATCAGAACGATAAGATCAGGTATGCATTTCCGGAGTTGATCAAGCTTGGTCCGATTTCGATACCCTCCGGCGCTTCAATTATGGCGCGCGTCGATCGAGAAGCCGACGGTACGTTGGCCCTGTTCACTGATGAACCCTTCTCAGCGGGCAACGATATTCTGCCGAAAGACGTAAAGTTGCCCATCAACCTCAGCACCGGTTACGACAAGGTGCGCGACCCGAACGACAAGCTGGTGGTGACGACGACAATCGAAGCGTTTTCGCTATACGTGAAGGTCTCGCTGTATACCGCCATCGGCTTGTCGGTACCATTTCTTCTCTGGCAAATCTGGGCTTTTGTGGCGCCGGGTCTTTATCCCCACGAACGAAAATATGTGACGCCGTTCGTCGCGCTTTCGTCTATTTTCTTCATTCTGGGCGCCGCGACGGCTTATTACCTGATTTTCCCCCCGGCAGCGAAATACTTGCTCGGCCTGGGTTCAGACTTTCGTTTGCTGCTGAAGGCTGATGACTACTTTGATTTCATCATACTGCTGATGCTGGCCATGGGTGGCGTCGCGCAGATGCCGGCGATAACTTACGTGCTCGCGCGCATGGGTTTGATAACGGCGGGCTGGATGCTGAAAGTCTGGCGCATTGCGTTTGTCACGATTCTGATTGTCGCCGCCGTCGTGTCGCCCACCAATGACGTCCCGAACATGCTGCTTTTCGCCGCCCCGATGTTCGTGCTGTACGCAATTTCAATCGTCGTGGCCTGGATTTGTGGACGGAAGCGGCAAAGTGTGTAGTGTCAGAAGCCCGACCCTCAGGGAGGGCTACTCGCGCAAGTTGCCCTCCCTGACGGTCGGGCTTCGGACACAAACAGGCAACTTTATTGCGGTTTCGTCGCATCTTGACTCTGGTCTGATGCAAACC
>JBIOZK010000022.1:0-7851 GCA_044870975.1 Pyrinomonadaceae bacterium | reverse complement strand
CCGCCCGTCTCTGACGCGATTCGTTTCAGCAGATCCGTGTTCTGCGCCGCACTGTAGAACTCGCGATTGATATCGCTTACCAGCACATTCGATTTCGCGCTGACTTGCCCCAGACTCGTGCTATTCGCGATCAATTCGATGCCGTGCTGACCCAATTCGTCAGCCTTGAATTCGCCTTCGTAGACATTCGCGTTGTTGATGCTGGTGAATTTCAGCGGCACATCCACCGTGACGCCTGAAGGTTTCGTGATGCGCGCCGTGGCTCGCGCGTCGTTGACCGGGTTGTAATGTTTGTCACGAATATCGGCGACTACGCGCACTGCGTCGTCCATTACATAGACGTCCTGTTGCGCGCTGACTTCGGTTTGCTTCGGCGTGCCACTGACGAGATAACGCAACATCTGTCGCCAGAACGTTTCGTGCGCAGTGCTTTTCGAATCCATCTTCATGCGCCAACGCCAGGTATCGGTGGCGGTGAAGGCGAGCGTCTGCCCGCGACCGTATTTTTGTTGCGCCAGCAGCGGAACCGTCGACCCGGCGGCGCCCCCGCGTTTTGCTTCGAGCAAAACCGTGGCTCCGGGTTTGACTGTCTTCAAGACTTCAGCGACTGAAACGGGAGGCATGTCATTCCATGTCTTTTGACTGACGGCGCGATCTTCATTCAGCCGCGTGATCGGATGCTCCTGGCCCGCGCTCGTGAGTTGTGGCTTGTAGACCGCCGCATAGCTTTCGGCGTCATCGACCTTTCGCCCTTCGAGCGCCAGCGGCAGCAAATCGTCAATCAGCGTTCCTTTATATTTACCGCCATCGAATGAAAATCTCCCGCCCAGCACCAGCAGCCCGCCACCGCGCCGCGCCACGAAGGCTTCAATGCTGCGCAGTTGCTCAGTCGTGAAGAAACTCGCTTCGACACTGCCCAGAATTAAACCGTCATAGGCGAACAATTCTTCTTCAGTCCTGGGAAATCCCGCCGCCAATTCCTGCTCACCCGAAATCCCTTGTCGATAAAATTTGTTCTCGCCCGTCCGCTGCAGGGCTACTACCGTGACATTCTTTTCGGTCGTGCTGAGCGATTCGCGAATCTTGCCAAGCTCCCAACGCGGCTCGCCTTCGACGTGCAGAATTCGCATCGGCCCTTCAACCACTTCCACCAGAGCTTCCTGCTTATTGTTCTCGATCGTCGCTTCGCCATCGAGCGGCGTGATTTCGACCGTATACCGACGGATGCCGGCTGCTGAGGGAACGATTTCGAGATTGACCGCTTGCGTGTCATTGCCGCGCAGCGCGAACTCCTCAGTCTTAATCGCGTGGCCGTCTTCCCGCACATTCAGCAGAACTTTCGTCGCGCCGTAGCCGCTGAGACTGACAAAGGCTTCGATCTTAGCTCGCGATCCAACGAGCACGCGGCGCGGCAAAGTTATGCGCGTCAGCTCTGCATCAAGCGGACGCGTAGTATCGCCAACGCCGACGGTAAAGACCGGAACATCGCGGGCGCGTAGTTCTCGCAGCGTCGCTTCGAGGTCATGCGAAACGTTGGTCGCGCCGTCCGTCGCCAGGACAACCGCGGAAAGCGGCATGCCCGAAGATCGCTTGGCAATCTCATCGAGCGCGCCGGCAATGTCTGTCGTGCGACCTTCGCCGTAGAGCGCATTTCCATCAGGAACGCCAGTCACGTCACTCGCGAAGCCATAGAGATTCGTTTTGAATTTCTCTTCCAGGTTCGTCAGAAAAGAATTCTTCCCGGACGCCTGCGGCGTGAGCATCATCTGCTTCGCATATTCCAAACGTGTCGCTCGCTGCGGCGTGTCCTGGAGTTTCATGCTCAGCGAATCGTCGATCGCCAGCGCGACATAGCTACTGCGCGGCACCACAGAAGACACGACTACGACCGGCTTCAACAGCATAAAAGCCACGAGGACGATTAACGCCGCGCGCAATGAGGCGAGCAGGAAAGTAGTTCCCTTGCTCACCCGGAAGCGCGGTCGAACATAGACGAAATAGATGAAGCCGCCGAGCAGGAGGGCGAACAGGAGGATGAGCCATACACGCGGACGCAGATCGAAACCGAACTGACCATTACTAAAAACGGCCCGCTCATGTCCGAACAGTAACCGCGACAGTGACCCCATGACGTTAAAGTCTGAGCATTATAGGTCGCACGACGACATTGCGAAGTTAAATTTTGTTAACTCTATGACGCCTCCAAGCGCATGTTCAGTTACCCAAAAGATCGAACCTTGAATCGAAAGGCCTATCGCGCGCCGCGATCGATGGTCACCGGCACACAGGTCAACATTACTGAATTAAACTGAGGCGCTAGCGGAGAGACTTAAATAAATGGCGGAGGGGACAGGAGTCGAACCTGCATAGCCTTGCGGCCGGCGGTTTTCAAGACCGCTGCAATACCATTATGCGACCCCTCCGCAGCTTGGCTCTGGAAATATAGCTCAGCAGTCCTCCTCGCTCAACCATCCGGGCCCGATGAACTCCCTTGGATGCAAGTTCGCCCGGCTACGTCGTTCTTCTGGTGTGTTTGAGCAATACACTCAGGAGAATTGATGATGAGCAACCTTCGTAAGGCGCGCAACGTCGCGCTGTCATTCACTTCATTTGTGCTTTCGCTGGCCGCGGTAGTCAGCCTGATTTCCATGCTGGCAGCTTACAGCAATCACGCGGTTGGAACCGCGGCCGCGCCATTGCCGGAACCAGTCAAGGGAAATAAGACCATGCGGTCGTTCGGTTCCGATGAGGAACTAAGAGCGTATCTGAAGAAGCTGGCCGAGGAGCAAAGACGTGAAGCGCGGCGCGGCGCAAAGTCCGAGGCTGATGCGGCCGCCGCGCCAGTCACCACCGCCAACCAGGCAACCGGCTTAGCCAAGGCCGGCGAAGATTCGAAAAATGAATCGATCACCAATACCCAGCACGTCGGTGTAGACGAAGGCGGCATCGTCAAACTTCATGGCGATCATTTAGTGGTATTGCGACGCGGACGTTTGTTCACTGTCGCCATCGGAGACAATTCGCTCAAGCCTATTTCGACCGTCGATGCGTTTGGTCCGGAGATCGAACCGAGCGGAACCTGGTACGACGAGATGCTCGTTTCAACTGATACGGTCGCGGTAATTGGATACAGCTACCAGCGCGGTGGCACAGAGGTTGGCCTCTTCAAAATCGATCGCGCGGGCAATCTCGCTTATCGCTCAACCTATCACCTGCGCTCGAACGATTATTATTCATCGCGCAACTATGCGAGCCGGCTGATCGGCAGCAAGCTGATCTTCTACACGCCGCTTTATTTGAACCCTTATGCGACCGATCCATTCGCGACATTCCCGGCGGTCCGCAAATGGCACAAGGGTGCGACCGCGGCTGAGTTCCAGCGCATAGTTTCACCGACGCGTGTCTATGTTCCGGAGTCGAAGCTAACGGCGTCGTACGGGCTGGCGCTGCACACGGTCACGGTTTGCGATCTTGCCAACGACAATTTCCAGTGCAATGCGACCGCGGTGCTGGGCGCGCCGGGTCGGGTCTTCTACGTGTCGCCTGAATCAGTTTATGTCTGGACGACCGACTGGGCGGGTTATGGCCAACGCGGCGGAACCAACTCGATGCTCTATCGCATGCCGCTCGACGCATCGGGCCCCAGCGCAATCGGCGTTTCAGGCAGCCCGGTCGATCAATTTTCATTCCTTGAGAGCGAAGACAAGCACCTGAACGTGTTAGTGCGAAACGACTCTTCGGGTGACGGGATGTGGGGTGCAGAGTACGCACAAGGCGACGTCGCGTTGATGCGCGTGCCGCTCTCGCTCTTCAACGATGGGACCGATAAAGCTTCGTCATGGGCTTACCACCCTCTGCCCAAGCCTGCGGGTTATACATTTCAAAATCGCTTCGTCGGCAACTACCTGCTGTACGGAACCGGCAGCGGCTGGGGCGGAGCCCAGAATAAAAAGCAATCGAGTCTCTACGCGGTCCGCTTCACCGACGGCGACATCAACGAGCTGCAAGTGAATCACGGTGTCGATCGCATCGAAGCGCTCGGCTCAGACGCGATCGTAGTTGGCACTGATGGAAGAGATTTACACTTCACCGCCGTTCGTCTCGGTGATGCGCCGTCAGTAGCGGATGAATTCATTCGCAAGGAAGCATCGCAGGGTGAACTGCGGAGTCAGGGCTTTTTCTATAAGCCAGATGGGCGTGATTCAGGTGTGCTTGGTTTGCCTATCAGCGTGCCGGCGCGGGCTGGCTACCAGCATCTGTTTCAGACATCGGCGGCGATTCTCTTTCTGCGGAATAAATCGCTGCACTTCGAAGAGATGGGCGAATTGAGCGCACAATCGGATAAAGCCGTCGCCGACGGATGTCGCGCCTCGTGTGTAGACTGGTACGGCAATTCGCGGCCAATCTTTGTGCGCGGTCGCGTGCTGGCGTTGCTGGGTTACGAGATTGTTGAAGGTGATCTTAAGGAAGGACGGATGCACGAGCTGCGACGCATCAACTATTCGCCACAGCGCGTGATGATCACCAGGAACTAATTGACTCGCTGCTCACGCCACTGTGCCTCTGCGTCATACCACGACGGTATTACTGCAGAGGCACAGTTATTTTTATAGACCTTACCTGATGCGACGAACCCTGGCGGCACGGGGCAGAACCGATTCCGCGCTTCGCTGCACCGAGTTGCTAATATTCTGGGCGGCCTCGAGGCCGGTTTCTCCGGCACCCACGACGGCAGTCCTGGCGGTCTCGAAGACTTCCGTCACGATCTCCTTGGCCTTTTCGACAATCTCATTGGCGACTTTCGTAGGGTTTGCTTTCCCGGTAAGCGCCCTGGTCGACTGAGAAATTATCGCTGCGGTGTTTCGGCTTATTTTTTTCTGAGCTGCCGCGGTCCGCTTGGCGATTCCCCGTGAAGTGCTCTTCGCTTTCTTCGCGATCTTTTTCGCCCCCTTCTTCGCGGTCTTAGCTCCAGCTTTAGCGCGAGCGCTCTTTGCCTTACCCGCTTTCTTTGCCTTACCCGCTTTCTTAGCTTTACCCGCTTTCTTGCTGCTCTTCTTCTTGCCAGATTTCTTGGTTGCCATTTTAGAATTCTCCTACTCAGAGGTTTGTTCGAACGTTCCCAGCAACTACTAATTCGGTCATCAACTTGGGCCCGCTTACCGCGGGCCTCGCATTGTTTCCACGATCCGACAGCGCAGGAAGTTGAATGCCTAAAGCATTTCAGTTCGCGCCTGCTTGGCGCGTTCAGCACCGATTGCCGTCTTCACATCTTTCACTTCTTCCGGCGGCGGCAGCGCGGCTTCCATACCTAACGATTTAATCCAGAGTTCGCGCGTCCAACCTTTGGTGTGATAGACGTGCTCGTCCTCTTCTTCCTCGACTTGTTCGTGCGCGTTGCTCAAGAGTTCAGCAACTTTTTCCGACGCGTGGTCGGCGGCTTCGCCGATCAATTCCCAGTTCAGATGATCTTTCGTTTCGGCGAGGACCACGCACTCGGCCGCGACCAATTCCGCCGCCGCGGGTTCGCCTTCTGACAAGGCCATCTCCATAGCGCCCACCAGCGATTCTCCGGTGTGCCGGACAACCTTGCGGCCGGGCGTTTCGACTTCAAGGTCGAGTCCCATCTCTTCCATCAATTGCTCCACGATTCTCACGTGCACTTTCGTCTGGTCCAGATACTTTTCCCATTCCTCTTTCAGTTCCTCGTTCTGGACGCAACGCAGCGCCGTCGTGTAAATCTGCACTCCACCTCTTTCGGTTTCGAGGGCTTGATACAACAGTTCGTTCAGTTGATCCTTTTTCATAGCTTCTCCTGTTTCCTGTTCGGTTTTGATAGCGGTCGCCGTTGTAAGCTTCTAGTACAAGCGAATGTCTCTTAATCAATCCGCCTGTACGCGAACGGCTCGACGACACCGGTTTTTATTGATTCCAACGGGGTTTCAGCAAGCGAGATGCCACCGCTAGTTTTGGCGCACTAGTTGTGTAGAAGAGTGTGATTCTTGAGAGAGGAGTATTTCGGAATGTCCAAGACCACCACAGACCACGACGAGATTAGAAGATGGGTTTCAGACCGGGGCGGCTTTCCCGCCCGAGTCAAAGGCACTGAGGCGAAAGGTTCGGGAGTGTTACGCATTGATTATCCAGGTTTCTCGGGTGAAGAGAGACTCGAGGCCATCACCTGGACCGAGTTCTTTAAAGGCTTCGACAAAGAGAAGCTGGCGTTCCTATATGAAGACGAAAAGGACAGTCGCTTTTCAAAATTGATCGAAAGAAAAGGTAAAGGTCACTGACAAAAGCTTCCCAGTCATACTTTCCGGCTCAGACCTGGTTCTGATCGAGCTTGCGTATTGGATCGAGCGATAATCATCGGGGAGCAGGTTTCGGTTTTGGCTTTGGCTTCGGTGGCGGACTCTTGAGAACGCCCTGAATTGTTTCCAGCCTGGCTACCAGCTGCAAGGGTCTAATATCTACTCTCCTCGCGGTGGCCAAACCGCGATAGAGATCACGCAGACCAAGGGTGGAAAATGCCTGCTCCATCTCGCTTGACTCGATAAGCGCGTAGGGGTCGTTAAGCTGGGCCAGGGCTGACTCGGCCATGCTCTTCGCCGGACCTTCGGGTTTGGCTTGTTTGCCCAGCGCATTGATGCTGATGACCGCGTTGTTGAGAAACTCGAACGCATCGTCGAGACCGGCAGGATCAGATAGCAGGCCGACAAACGTCAGCAACGCCTGCACATGAATACCATTTCGATCAGTCTGCGGGACTAAGAGTCTGGCTTCGTTGACGATGATGCGCGTTAAGTCATCATCTTTTTTCTTCCTGAGAGACTTGAGCGCTTCCAGATACATCACCAGACGCGCGGTCTGATCTTCAATTTTGCGAATTAGCTCTACTGCTCCCAGAACGTTTCCTCGTCCCAGCAGCGTTCTGGCCTCGACCTTGAGAATCAGTTGCCCGTAAACCTCTCTTTTCTTCGCGTCATTGACGCGAGCCAGCAGACGGCGCGCCTCATCATAGTCTCCGTTTGAGAGGGCAGAGGCGAGATTCGTTTCCGCGTCCTCCGATTTGATTGGATTGCCGCTCAATTTTGCCGCACTTAATTGGCTGAATGGCGCGAGGCTGGGTGGTATTTGCGGCGCGAGTTTGGCAGCGATACTTTGTAATTCAGCCGCCAACGACGGCTGCAGACGAGGAGCCAGCGCGGCCAGGATGACGGAAATCATTGCCTGATTCACTGCGCGCATTTGCAAATCACGAGCATTCAAGCCCTGTTTCAGCAGAAACTCGTTGGTTTCACCCAACGAACCCTTGAGGATCTCGTAACCATTCACAAAATATTTGAACTGGAGGGCCTGCAATGATGATTCGGCTTCGGTCACCGGCGCTCCGATTGCCGCTCTCGGAAACGCGTAGTCGCTCAGCAAATGGAGCGCTGACAGAGACACGCTTGAGGGTTGGACAGTTAGCGCATCGAGAGTCTTAGCCGCTACATAATCGCCGAGGGAAGAATCAGCCTCGCGCAGGCGTGACAAGGCAGCCACTCCTTCTATACTCGGTGAAGTGGCCAGCGATTTCTCCAGCAGAGACGCGGCGGCCGAAGTGTCCGACTCAATCAATTGACGCGCAAGTTTAGCAGTCTGGCGCTCGCGTTCCTCCGGGGTTGCGGCCTGAGAGTCGGGATTGTCAGGCTTTGGCTTTTCGGCGAGCAACTGCCGGGCAAGTTTCGGATTTCGCGGGAACAGGTACTTGAGAATTGTGTTTCGGGCCTGTTGCTTATCGAAATCGCTGTCGGATTGCGCATTCACGAATTTCCAGAGATCAAGGAACATGCTCTCGGAACGAGCGGGATC
>JBIOZK010000021.1:0-6826 GCA_044870975.1 Pyrinomonadaceae bacterium | reverse complement strand
AAGGTTCACAGGTTTGTTCAGTCGTCCGCTTCACGGACTTCAACGGCCTTGCGACTTCTCCCAGTGCTAAAGCACTGGGCTACTGTCATTCAGTCCGCTTCGCGGACGAAGAAGAATACTTTTGCAGTGTCATTCAGTCCGCTTCGCGGACGAAGAAGAATACTTTTGCAGCAAAGCCCCGTTTGGCATGTACTTCTGCAGAATGTCAGGAGCCAAACTCGCGGCTATCCGGCGATGGACACCTGCGGACGGATGAGTGTCGAAACGGCTGGCTCGAAAACCTTCTTCACTGAATTCATGTCGAATCGCCGAGAGATCGATAAAGGACAAACTGTCTTCCCGCAGGCGCGCGGGAACTGCTCCGAACTGGCTGCGAAGCGACGGCAGCAGGACGACGGCGTAGGCAAGCTGGTGTTGTTCGGCGAATTTTGCGAACTGCTGCAAGTACTCGTACGAGTCGGGAACGTTGCCCGCCGCCAATACCGCTTCGGCCTGATTACTTTGATCGACCAGGGGATTGATGACGTCTCTGACGAGATAAATCAGGTGAAGCTTTCGCAAGGCCAGGCGCAGGTTCGAATCTTTCGCGATGAAGGACGACAACTTGTTGTCAGTAAGGTAGCCAAACTTGTCTACGGAGGGAGTTCTGCCGAGATTAAAGTCGGTGGGAACGATGGCCATCATGACGAGGTCGGGATCGACCGCGCGCATTCGCTGTTCCAGCGTCGCCTCCATGACCTTAACGCTGTATGCAGACGCCGCGAAATTGAAAACCTTCACCTTGAACTCCGATTGCACTCGGTTGAGTTCGTCCTCGAGTAGCTGGGCGTAGGTTTGCGAAGTGTCCTTCACTCCTTCTCCGAAGGTCACTGAGTCACCGACAAGAGCAAGGCGAAATTCCCTTCCCGTTCGTGCTCCGAAACGATCTTCTCCGGTCATGGACCTCAGTCCGAGGCTGTCCGTGTTGATTACCGCCAGGCCGCGCGCCCGCGCGTTTACTAATTTCGGTTTGTGAATGTACGGGATGTCGTTACTGGCCGCGAATGGCAGGTAGATGGGCTCGCAAAGATGATGTTCGGAATAGCCCGATAACCTGACGGCAATTTCCAACAGCACCGTTGTCGCCAGCAGGAGATACAGCAGGAACAGAAGTTTCTTTATTAAACGGCGCTTCATTAATAACCAGGGAAACTGACTGGCGTTAGTCTGAATGACGAATGGCTATGGACTGAATTTAGGGTCACGGTGCAGTTTGCGGAAGCCCGCACGAAGTAAGGGCGAACTAGCACTTACTGCGTGCGGGCTTCTGCACTGGTCCACCAAACTGCGCCACTACGGAATTAAGCGTGGCCTCCGGGACTGATTCGCGATTAGCTGATTTTAAGTTTGTCACTCGGACTCAAATATAGTAAAGCTAGTCTCGTTCGCTCATCATGAAAACCTGACTGACGATCCTCCCTCATCGAACGTTTTGATGACCTTGGAAAAGAACGTGGAGAAGCGGGTGGTGATTATTGGCGCTGGACCCGCAGGGTTGACCAGCGCGTACCAGCTCTGCAAAGCGGGCACGCCCGCCGTCGTGCTTGAGAAGGACCAGAGTCTCGGCGGTCTTTCGCGCACCGTCGAGTATAAAGGCTATCGTTTTGATATCGGCGGCCACCGGTTCTTCACCAAAGTAAAAGCGGTCGATGATCTATGGCGCGAAGTGATGCCTAACGGCGATTTTCTGCGACGCCAGCGTCTCTCGCGAATCTATTACAACAAGAAATACTTTCACTATCCGCTGCGGGTTTCGTCTACGCTGTTCAAGCTTGGTCTGGCGAACACTTGCCTGATTCTCGGCAGCTATCTCAAAGCTCGCTGGCGTCCGGAACAAGCCGAGCAGACTTTCGAACAATGGGTGTCGAATCGTTTTGGCCGCCGCTTGTATCGAATTTTCTTCAAGACCTACACCGAGAAAGTCTGGGGCATTCCCTGCGATGAAATATCGGCTGAATGGGCCACGCAAAGGATTCGCGGGCTCTCGCTTTCGACGGCGATTCGGAACGCCGTGCTGAAAACGAGGCGGGGCGACGGCAATGTAATTAAGAGCTTGATCAGCGAGTTCGATTACCCGGCCCTCGGCCCCGGCATGATGTGGGAACGCATGGCCGGCCTGGTTGAAAGGATGGGCGGAACCATCGAACTCGACGCCGGCGTGGAGAAAATAAGATGGCGCGGCGGCGAAGTAGAATCGGTGGTAATCAAAACCAATGGGCAGGCGCGATCGATATCGGGCACTCATTTCATCAGCAGTATGCCGATTCGCGAGCTGCTGCAGAGACTCGATCCGGCTCCGCCGGGTGAGGTGCTGGCCGCGGCTGAGAAGCTTAATTATCGCGACTTCATTTCGGTCGTCTTGATCGTCAACAAACAGAATGTCTTTCCCGACAACTGGCTTTACGTACACGACCCGGAAGTGAAATTGGGCCGAGTGCAGAATTTCAAAAACTGGAGTTCGCAGATGGTGCCCAACCAGAACATGACCTCGCTCGGTTTGGAGTATTTCTGTTTTGAAGGCGACGGTCTGTGGACATCTTCAGATGAGCAATTGATCGATCTCGCCAAGCGCGAAATAGAAAAGATTGGGTTAATCAAGACTTCAGAGGTTCAGGATGCCGTTGTCACCCGCGTGCCCAAGGCCTATCCGGTTTACGACGTTACCTACAAAGAGGCGTTAGCCGTCGTCCGCGGATTCCTGAATGGTCTTCCCAATCTGCAGCTGGTCGGGCGGAACGGGATGCACAAATACAATAATCAGGACCACTCGATGATGACCGCGATGCTCGCGGTCGAAAATATTCTGGGGGCGAACCATGACTTGTGGGAAGTCAATGTCGATCAGGAATATCACGAGGAGAATGTTCACTCAGATGAGCGCGGACCGGCCGATTTGCTGCGGCTGAATTCAACCCAGCCACGTAACCCTCAACGATTGGATCGGGGCCGCCTGCCGAGACGACTTCAACCGGAGATTTCGGCGATTCATGAGTGACACTCCGTATATCTCCGTCATAATCCCAGTTCATAATGGCGCGAAACATGCGCACGCCTGCCTGGCAGCGCTACTTGCGTCGTCCTACAGAGAATTCGAAATCATCGTCGTTGATGATGCTTCGACGGATGGCGGCCTCGACGAGATTCATCACCCTCAACTGACGATCATTCGTCAGGCACATCGCGGTGGACCGGCCGCAGCCCGGAATGCAGGAGCGCGACAAGCGCGCGGCGATGTTCTCTTTTTCGTTGACGTCGATGTGCTCGTGCGACCCGACACAGTTGTTCGAGTGGCGGAGGCATTCGCTGAAAATCCGGATATCTCGGCAGTGTTCGGGTCTTATGATGACGCGCCCGCCGAACAGAACTTCAGCTCTCAATATAAGAATCTCTTTCATCATTACGTGCACCAGCGATCGTTGAGCGAAGCGTCAACGTTCTGGTCAGGCTGCGGCGCGATTAAGCGGGAAGTCTTCGAGACGATCGGCGGTTTCTCGGAACGGAAGTTCTCCGAAGCCTCAATCGAGGATATTGAAATGGGGCAGCGTCTGGCGACCGCCGGGTTCCGGATTCGCCTCGACAAATCGATTCAGGTGAAACATCTGAAGCGTTGGACGCTCAAATCGCTGATTCACACCGACATTTTTCGGCGGGCGGTACCGTGGTCAAGATTGATAGTGGAAACCGGACGACTCACCAACGATCTCAATTTGAGCTGGCACGACCGAACCAGCACCGCAATGGCTGCTCTGCTTTTGTTGCTTCCCTTCGGGTTTCTATTGCCACTTTTGTTCTACGTTGGCGGCGTCGCGGCAATTGCGATCGTTTTACTGAATCGCGACCTCTACCTGTTCTTTTTTCGACGCCGTGGATTGATGTTCACGGTCGCGGCATTTCCGATGCACGTTCTCTATTTCCTTTACAGTGGAATTACGCTGATTGTCTGTTGCCTGTTACATGCGATGAAGCGGGCATTTCAGATCGGAGAGATGGGAACTCAATAATTTCTTTTAGTGTGTCTCGGCGGAAACTAACGATGCCAGGTCTCAGAGTTGGATTGATCGGATGCGGTGCTATTGCGCAACAGGTGCACCTGCCTAACCTGATCAGGATCGCGAATGTCCAAGTCGCGGCTTTGGCCGATCCGGACGGTTCGCATCTCTCAATGGCTGCGCGGCTATCACCCACCGCGCGCGCGTTCGGCAATTATCAAGAGCTGCTCAATGAAGCAGATGTCGACGCCGTTGTGATTTGCGTGCCGAATTTACTTCACGCCGAGACAGCGATTGCGGCGCTAAAAAAAGGTGTCCACGTTTATCTGGAAAAGCCTCTGGCCACGAGTCTGGCTGAAGCGAGCGCGGTGCTGGAAGCATGGCGTAGCACCGGTCTGGTGGGCATGATGGGCTTCAACTACCGGCTCAATCAACTGTATCAGTCGCTCCGCACCCACATCGCCACCGGCGCGCTCGGCAAATTGGTGACGGTGCGCACGGTTTTCTCGACGCGCGGAGAGCATTTGCCATCCTGGAAACTTGCCAGACGAACGGGCGGCGGAGTGTTGCTCGATCTGGCTTCGCACCATCTCGATCTGGTTCGATATTTCTTTGCACAGGAAGTTGCGGAAGTTTTGGCGACGGTTGAGTCACGCCGCAGCGAGCAGGACACCGCCTGGTTGCAACTGCGGCTGGCAGACGGATTGACTATCCAGAGCTTCTTTTCAACTGCGGCTGCGGAGGAAGACAGTTTTGAAATTTACGGTGAGCACGGCAAGCTCTCAGTCGATCGCTATCGCTCGCTGAACGTGCGTGTATCCGATTCAGGTCTTAAGGGACTTCGCCTTAATCAAATGAAAGAGTCTCTGCGCAGCCTGGCGCGCGCGCCTTATGCCGTGACCAAAATGCGAGCCGCGGCGCACGAGCCGTCGTATCGCACCGCGCTCGTCAGCTTCGTTGAGGCGATCGAAGGAAATGCCAACCGCCATCCTGACTTCAATGACGGCTATCAGAACCTTCTGATTATCGATGCTGCCGAACGATCGGCCTGGACCGGATCGAAAGTGAATCTGGATCTGCGTCGGAGCGGAGCGATGTGCGCTTGATGGAAAGTAGAGATCTGAACGTGCCGGTGACTACCCAGCCTGAAATGTCCGTCGTCGTGGTCACCCCTGACACTTACGCAACAGTCAGAAAATCGATTCAGCACCTCAGAGCGCAGCAGAATCCGAATCGGCTGGAAATCATCCTGGTCGCACCTTCCGCAGCGCAAGTGGCCATCGATGAAACCGAGTTAAGAGACTTCAATCGCTTTTCCATTGTCGAAGTCGGTGACATGCGCTCAACCGCGCGCGCGAGGGTCGCCGGCGTCCATGCAGCTTCCGCTGAGATCGTTGCGTTTGTCGAAGACCACGCTTTTCCGGCGCCCGGTTGGGCTGAAGCGCTCATCGCCGCTCATCAAGCGGAATGGGCCGCGGTCGGACCGGTGATGACAAACGAAAACCCTCGGTCAATCACGAGCTGGGCCAACCTGGCAATCGAGTACAGCTATTGGCTCGAGCCGATGCCGCCGGGGGAAGCTGAACATTTGCCCGGGCATAACTGTAGCTACAAGCGTTCGCTGCTGCTCACTTATGGCGACCGTTTGGAAGAGATGATGGATGCGGAGAGTATTTTGCATTGGGACTTGCGCGCGCGCGGTCATCGGCTGGCAATCGAACCTAAAGCGCGAACGCTGCACCAGAACTTTTCAAGATTCCTGCCCTCGATCACTCTGCGCTTTCACGGTGGTCGTCTGTTCGCTTCAGCACGGGCAGCTCAATGGCCGGTTTGGCGCTCACTCGCGTTCACTGGAGCTGCGCCGCTGATTCCGTGGGTTCGATTCGTGCGCATCATGCGCGAATTGCGACGCGAAGGACGGCCACGTCATCTATTGCCGCGAATAATTCCAGCGCTTTTGATTCTGCTGGCTTTTGACGGGCTGGGAGAGCTGGTTGGTTACGCTTTTGGCGCGGGACGTTCGATGGCGATACTTTCAGAGATGGAATTTCATCGGCAACGTTATCTCGATAAGCTCGACCAGCCGGAACCTGCGCCGGCGCCGACGCGATAACATCAACGATGTCACTGCCCTTCTTCAGCATCATCATTCCGACCTACGACCGGCGCGAGCAACTCGCTTCCTGTCTACAGTCAATCACCGCGCTCGACTATCCACCCGATCGATTCGAAGTAATTGTCGTTGATGACGGCAGTCCGCAATCGCTTGAAGAGATCGTTAAGCCATTTGCGGAAGCAATGGATTTGAAGTTGTTGCGCCAGTCTAATGCGGGTCCGGCCGCGGCGCGCAACCGGGGCGCAGCCGCAGCGCGGGGCAAGCTTTTCGTGTTCACAGACGACGACTGCCTACCTGAACAGAATTGGTTGAAGGCCTACGCAAAACAGTTTTCATTGACACCGTTGAAATTGGCCGGCGGCCAGACGCTTAATGCCGTGCCGCATAATCCTTTCTCAAGCGCGAGCCAGTCTGTGATTGATTCGGTCTACCGCTACTTCAACACGAACGGCGGTCCGCTTTTTTTCGCGACCAATAATCTCGCCGTTCCGGCCGCAACCTTTCGTCAACTCGGCGGATTCAATGAGCAGTTTCGGACTTCCGAAGATCGAGAATTCTGCGATCGTTGGACGCAAAATGGCCATGAAATGATTTATGCGCCGGAAGCGGTCTGCCAACACCGACACCTGATGAATCTGAAATCTTTCTGGCGTCAACATTTTGATTATGGGCGCGGCGCCTT
>JBIOZK010000020.1:0-29713 GCA_044870975.1 Pyrinomonadaceae bacterium | reverse complement strand
CGAGCGAAATCGAATAGACACCTAGTTGCGGCAGGCTTTGCAACTCGTGCGATTCTGAGAGGCCGTTCTGATTCACGTCCTGCCATAGCCGCAAGCTTGAGAAGATCGTGTCGCGGCTGTCGATGACACTGTCACCGTTACCGCCATTTTCGGTACGATCAAATTCAGCCAACGCCACGAACCCATTGCTTGGCACAGTCGCGTGCGGCTGATCGGTGAAGTTGCCGAAAAGTTCTTTGCCGCTATCAATCTGCCCATTGCCATTTCGATCCAGACACAGCCAGGCATTGTCTGACCCCGCGGCGGTCCAGGCGATTGGTTCGCGGTGTCCGTCGCCGCCCATGTCGAAGTTGACCCCGTTGTAAGCATCGGTCAACGCGAATCCGTTTCCACTCACGTCAATGAGAATTGGGGTCGGGTAGCAACAACACCCCTGACCTCCGTCGCTCGTCCCAGCAGGACAGCCATAATAGGATGAACAATAGTCCACCGGCTCGGCACAGCCGCCCGAATCCAGCGGATTGTAGGGGCTACAGTGTTCGGTACAGTGTTGCTCATTGGGGAAACAACCGGTGGTTTGGAAATTCCAGAACCAGTTGATACCAGCACAGGGGTCCGGTCCCGCAGTAGGATTTTCACAGGTCTCGCTCGAGTAATTCCAATACCAGCCGGCTGCCTCGCATTCATCTTGTCTTGGTGGTGGGTTCTGCGGGCACGCTGAATAATATCCCCCAGCTACCGCAACATCACAGCTGTAAGGCGTTACGCTTCCGCTATGCGTATCGTTGTCGCCGGTGCATGCAGACATAACAGAAATGCAGCGATTGTTCGCGTTGCCGCCACAATGATCCAGTCCAAACGTGTGACCTATCTCGTGAGCCATGCGCATCGTCATTGCCGTAGTGTTTGTAACGTGAACATCGACATCGATGTCTGCGCTGATTAGCCTAACCCGGAATTGCGGGATGTTCGCGCAGCCGAAATAGTTCCATCAGAGTCTGGCGGGATATCAAACCTATAAACGCGAACCGAACCTTGACCTGTTACAGGAGTCGTCCCAAATCCGCGGAAGGCTATGCCCGAACATGAAAAGTTGTTATTCCAATTAGTGAATGCTTGACTAACGGCGGAGCGTCCGCCGTTGATTGAGTCGAAATCAGTCGAAATGTATACGTCTACGAATGAATTCTGATCTGGCCATGCAGATTCAGCGCCCGATGACCACGGTCGTTCGCAACACGGACCGCAAACCTGCGCAACAACCGGCTGGATACCTATCAAGAGCGCTATTGTGGCGCAGTAAAGCAGCAAAACTATTAACGACGTGAATGAATGGGCGATTCGAAACCTTTTCCATCGCACAACCCTTTCCGTCGTCACCGAGCATTTTCTTGGCTCTTGCCAGCAACAGTTCTTACGAACTCGTCTTCGGCCATGCCTTCATACGAAGCAAACTGCGGCAATTTGTTTTCAAAATCGGACACGCCATCTAGCGGGATCACGGTACCATTCTTCAGCTCGTATGCGGTTACTATTAAAAATGTGCCGGGCGTACTCGACTGTTTCAGAAAGAAGACATATCTTTCACCTGCTGCGGGCATTCCTTCGTGAGCGAACCTTATCCATCGCGTTCGTCCGGATGGGTAGCGGATGCGTCCACCCTCTCGTTCAACAACTACGTTCGTGCCGACAAACGCATTGAAGCCGTCAGGCACTTTGAACAGCCTTTCGATAGCAACCTTGAATTCTGAAAATAGACCAGTTAGATCAGTTGACAGATAGGCGCGGGCGTCGAGCACATTACCGATAATGACCATATCAGATGCCGCGATGGGAAGCGCCGAGCGGGTTTCAATCCCGGTGCCGTCGACTATTTCAGTTTCGGTGACACCCGGTAAATCGTCCAATCTCCCCTTTGGGAAACGATGGTTTTTGGCGTCTCGCTTCGATCGTTCGTGAGGATCGGTTACATCATTCTTCGAATACTGAGCAATGGGGACTTTCGATTCAGCCTCCGCTTTTGCACGCAATTTGTCCGCGCCGGTCGGCTGTCCCTTTGATCCTTGACCTTGCATTGAAATAAAGGCCGCCGAGCCTGTGACGATCACGGCACTGGCAAAGATTACCGTGGCAAGAAATATTTGCTTATTCACTTACGCGTCCTCCAACCTACGCACTACCCTTGCGCCAAACGTATCTTCGTGCAATTTGATTCGATGGGCTTTCTCCTTCCAATTGCCCGCGTATACTCCCTTGCGTTACGACTGTCAATACCGTTGCTCCGCTCCGGACGGTGCCAATAGACCAGGAGAATACGGGATTGACTAGGGACCATTTCCTCGAGTAGAGGATGCCACTCGCAGCATTTATTGCGACACGTTCCCCCAACACTTCCGACGTTACACACGATGTCAGAGTATTGATGCCACTCTTTCCGCCGCTGGCGCTCAGACGGTGACGGGCCCCAACGCAAGGTGCGATTTTCGAGTGCGACGGCTTGACGTCGCTTTTTGATGGGCGGCGAAAACTCCCATCCGCGAACGTTCGCTTTAATAAGTAACAAAGCTGCGTCCGAGGTATGGTCTGCGCTCCCGGCAATCACCACCGCATCGCGCGGGATCAATTCAAACGCGCGTCTTAAGTCTTACCTGTCCCGATTGGTTCAATTGCGCGCCGTCGCAGCACGATCAATCTGACATGCAAGCAAGGTCCAGGATGAAACCCAGAAGCAAATCGCAATACCGCCGCAACAATCCTGCGGAAGTTCGTGGCTAGAATCCGCCATCGTCTCAGTTTTTCAATTTGAATTTGGCTCTCACCTGTTTTTGCCTAACAAGCCACTGACCTGACCCGGCTGTGGCATGGCTTGTAATGAATGTTTGCTCCGACGCTTAAACACATTTTCCGGCCAATAGCGCTGGCCCTCGTCGTCGTAGTTAGTTCTGTACCTGCCCTGGCGGGACTGACAATCAATGGCGCGAACGGCATCACCGTGAGCGGCGCCGACGGCATCTTTTATCAAAATACCAATGGAATCACGGTCAGCGGCGCCGATGGCCTGCTGGCATTCACTCCCAACGGCATTACAGTCAGCGGCGCCGATGGCCTCACTGCATCCGGCGCGGACGGAATCACGGTCAGCGGCGCCGACGGAATTACAGTCAGCGGCGCGGACGCCACCTCGATCGCGCGCGCCGATGGAATTACCGTGAGCGGTGCCGATGGAATCACGGTGAGTGGCGCCGACGGCACGACCTATCGAGTTGATTCGGTAACGATCCGCAATCCCACCGGAATTACCGTCAGCGGCGCGGACAACATCATCGCGACCGGCACGAACGGCATCACGGTCAGCGGCGCGGACACTCGCAATATTGGTCACGCAGACGGCATCACCGTTAGCGGCGCCGACAATATCCTGACGATTACTGGAGCCGACGGAATCATCGCCACCGGAACGGATGGGGCCCTAATCACGATTACGCCGAACGCGCTCACCATCAGCGGTGTCAACGGCATTACCGTCAGCGGGGCCGATGGCATCACCGTCAGCGGCGCCGACTCGTTTGTGCCGACAGGCGTTAATGCGCTGATTGCGACGTTGATGGCGACCACCGGGCAGACTGGCTTGCAAAGTGTCGATCCTGAACTCGCAGTGCTCCTGAATCGGGTGACGGATGACAGCAATATCGACGCGGTGATTGTCTATCATCACCTGCCGACTGACTCGGATATCGCCGAGTTACAAAGCCTGGGCGTACTGGGTGGCACCCGATATCACGCGTTGCCGATGATCTCGGTCACGACGACCAAGGCTCGAATCGCGACGATCTCGCATCTGCCCGCTGTCCGTTCGATTTACGGCAATCGCACTTTCCAATGGAATCTTGATGCCACCGCCCGCGGGCTCACGACGGTCGACCGTGTGAAGCGCGATAATGATTTGACCAATGCGAACCGCGGTTTACCGGTTTCCGGCCGAGGCGTCACCGTCGCCGTGCTGGACACCGGCGTCGATGGCACCCACACCGATTTGGCTGGTCGGGTCGTGCAGAATCTAAAAGTCGTGGACACGCAAAGTCTCGGCGTCGGATTCAGCTACCCGATTCTTTCGACGACTTTGCCGAACACGGATCAGGTTTATGGACACGGAACGTTTGTCGCCGGCGTCATCGCCGGCACGGGACAGCAATCGGGCGGTAAGTACGCCGGGGTAGCACCGGGCGCCAATATTCTCGGTCTCAGCGCCGGCGACGCGAGCCTGTTGTTCATCCTTTCGGGTCTCGATTACCTGCTGACCAACGGGGCCGCCTTTAACGTACGCGTAGTCAATTGCAGCTTCTCGGCGAATACGGTATTCGATGTGAACGATCCGGTGAATATCGCCACCAGGATGCTGACCGACAATGGCATTAACGTGGTTTTCTCAGCCGGAAACACCGGACCCGGCTCAGATTCGCTGAATCCGTACTCGATTGCGCCCTGGGTGATCAGCACTGGCGCAACTGACAACGCCGGCAAGATCGCCAACTTCTCGTCACGCGGCGAATTTGGCAGTCCGCTGTTTCGACCGACGCTGGTTGCGCCGGCAGTGAATGCCGTCAGCCTGCGGGCTTCAACTCTGGCGACCGTAACGACAGTCGAGGGGCTGGTCCCCAACGGTAATACTTTGAGCGCGACCGAACTTCCGTACTACACCACCGGCAGCGGCACCAGTTTTTCAGCCCCGCAAGTCGCCGGCACGATCGCTCTGATGCTCGAGGCCAATCCGAATCTGACGCCGGCTCAAGTCCGCGATATTCTGCAAAGGACTGCGACGCCGCTGCCGCCGTACTATATGTTTGAGGTCGGCGCGGGAATGCTGAATGCGCAGGCCGCCGTCCTGGAAGCTGCCTTTTCGCAGCGACATTTTGGTTCGTGGCGCGGAATTGCTTATCAGAGACAGGTAAATTTCTCGACCGCATCGCAAACCTTCAACGGCAGTGCAATGCCTGGCTCGGCGAGCAACACGCCGCTGAACATTCCGGCAAATCCGTTGCTGTCGTCGATTCAAGTTGCCTGGGGAGACACGCTAAATCCGACGAATCTAACGCTCTCGGTAATTGACGCGCAGGGAACGCCGCAGGCTGTTGGTAATTCATTGAATGCTCCCGGGCTCACCGGACGACGGCAACGAGTCGATATTGCCAACCCGGCTCGCAACCTAACCGCGCGAGTTGAAACCCTCGTTGGCTCGACACCGCTTGGCGCGATCGTCAACAACCAGCTTGCAGCTCAGCCTTATTCCGGAATCGTACGAACTACTTCAGCCCAATATGCTTCTCTGATCGACCTGGCCGGCCTCGATGCAACTTCGATCTCAGAAGTGAATCAGTCGTTCCGCTTCCTCACGCTGGCGCCCTACGGCCAGAGATTTCGGCCGAACTTTGCCATGACCCGAGCAAATCTGGCGGCGGCGTTGGTTGCAGGCGCACGGGTACCGCAGTATTTGCCCGCGCAAGCGAGTTATTCCGACGTTCGAGACCGCGCGACCATGCTCTTTGTCGAAAGCGCTCAAGCTTCACCAAACGGCGCCCTGTTCCCGTCCGTGACAGCCGGTGGCGCATTCCAACCCGATGCAGCGGTCGATCGACTTACAGCAGCCATCGCGCTGGTTCGCGCAGCCGGTCTGCGTCAACAAGCCGAGAGCGGAAGCTACACGCTGACTTATCTTGATGCCGGATCGATTCCTGTTTCGCTCAGGGGTTACGTGGCGGTGGCTGTGCAGAATGGGTTGCTGAAGAGCAACAGCCTTTACTTTAATCCGCAGGGAAATTTCACGCGGATGGATCTGGCGCACGCGCTCGCCCAAATTGCCGCGCGCTGAAGAATTTACAACTGCCCGTAATACACTTCGGTTTGATAATCGAAATCTACTTTCCCTTGCCTTTGACTGGTTTCGAAGACTGTCCGCAACTCCCGAATCATTTCTTCATGCTTGGGTTCGCCTGGCTGCGGCGCGTACGAGGCTGAGAGCAGACGCCCCTTCAACCCTTCAAAATCGAAGACCTGCTTGAAGGCAAACCGGGCATGACGAAACTGGCCCGGCGAAAATAGAGATTCGACATCACAAGTATCAATCTCGCGGCTGACCTCTTTGTAGTCGGTGCCGTATTTCACGAGCAGCTCGTGATAACCGCGCACGACCGCACTCGTTTCGACGTGGAAGCCGTTCCAAACGAGCACCACCCAGCCACCACTTCTCAGAATTCGCTTGAATTCAAGCTTGGCAGCAGCCTGATCGAACCAATGAAAGGCCTGACCAACGACAATCAAATCGACGGAATTGTTCGGCAAAGTCGTCGCCTCAGCCTTCGCGTTAAGGCTCACGAACGCGGGATAGTTCGCCAGCAGTCGTTCACCCGCGCCACGCATTTCAGCGTTTGGCTCAACCCCGAAGACGCGATTTCCATGCTTCAGAAACAATTCGGTGAGAAGCCCCGTGCCCGATCCAATGTCCGCCACCAGGGTTTCCTGGTTCAGGCCACATTCAGTTTCGAGCAGGTCAATAATGGCGACCGGATAACTCGGCCGGTACTTCAGGTAATTTTCGACGCGAGTCGTGAAGCGTGTGGTCGGATCGATCATCTCATCGATAATCGTGGCAATCTCAGCCTTTGCTGCAAACCAGCTTATCCAGCGTTTCCCGTTCTTTCTCGTCGAGGATCGAAAAAGACAAACTAAAGCCGGTTAGTTGCTGATAGAACCTGACTATGCCGCGAAGAGGTAACCAACCACCTTCAGGCATGTGAATTAACAGACTAACGATTTCGCCTACATCGGCCGGGCCGCGTGTGTTAACGAAACATCCATTCGCGCTCAGATCTTCGAGCCGGCCTTCGTGCCCTCCGGACAAGCCATGCCACTTGACCTGAAAGTTCACGTTAACGCGTTGGTCCGCTCTTCTTTCTTTTTCCATTCCCCAGGCGGAAGCTCCTTGCCCAAACATGAACTGAACGCGTCGCCGGTGTCAAGCCAAACTTTCACCATTTTCATGCGCATGAATAACGCTTGAACCAAACGCCTTCAACGTTTAGTATCGCGCGTCTCCATCAGCACATGAGCCCAAATCTCAAATCGCGATGAGTGAACAGATCGCATCACAAAAATCAGAAGGTCATGGCGCAGCGTTGTTCGCCGGATTTCTAGGCTGGGCGCTGGTCGCATTCGATTTCTTTCTGGTCGTAGTTTCGTTGACGACGATCGCGAAAGAGTTTCACCGCACTGACAAGGAGATAGCTTTATCAATCGCCTTGACGTTGGGTTTCCGGCCCGTGGGTGCCTTCATCTTCGGCTTAATGTCTGACCGCTACGGCCGCCGATTGCCACTGATGCTGAACCTTGTTTATTACTCAGTCATTGAAGTGCTCTCGGGGTTGGCCCCAACTTACGCCAGTTTTATGGTATGTCGCGCTCTATTCGGCATCGGCATGGGGGCGCAATGGGGCGTAGGGGCTTCATTAACCATGGAAAAAGTCCCGCCACGTTGGCGTGGCGTGCTTTCCGGATTGCTGCAAGAAGGCTACGCCACCGGATACTTGCTGGCGGCATTGTGCGCTCTGTTTGTGCTGCCGCAGTGGGGCTGGCGGCCATTGTTCTTTATCGGGGGCTTACCGGCGCTGCTGGCTCTGTTCGTCCGCTTCAAGGTCAAGGAGTCTGAGGTGTGGAAAAGGACGCGGCATGAAAGCTGGTCGCAACTCTTTCGCGGCATAGCTTCGCATTGGCGGCTGTTTGCATACCTAATCGTGCTGATGACGCTGATGAATTTTGTTTCGCACGGCACGCAGGACATGTATCCAACTTTTCTCGAACGCTATTGGGGATTCGGGTCAACGCAACGTCTGTTGGTTACGATAATTTCGATGGTCGGTGCGATCATCGGCGGAATTGCGTTTGGACTGCTGTCAGATCGGATTGGCCGCCGATACTCGATGATGATCGCATTGGGTTGCGCGGTATTGGTCGTTCCGTTATGGGCATTTGCTCCGGCGTTGAGCTTGTTAATTGTCGGCGCCTTCATGATGCAATTCATGGTACAGGGCGCGTGGGGAATTATTCCCGCGCATCTGACAGAGTTGTCGCCGGATTCGGTGCGCGGATTCTTGCCCGGGTTTGCGTATCAGACCGGCGTACTCCTGGCAGGATCAGTCGCCTATCTGGAAGCGCTCTTCGCCGAACGCATGACTTATTCGAAGGCGATGGCCATGACCGCGGCGACCGTGTTCATCTTGAGCGGGATCGCCACCGCTTTCGGTCGCGAGAAGCGCGGCATCAAGTTTGGGGAAGTTGAAATCAGCGAATGATTAATTCAAATTGACATGGCGGGATATTCCGGAACACCTCTGATCAAAAAGTTAGGAATAAAGAACACATTTGATGTTTCGTTCGTCAACGCTCCCGAGAATTACATTCACCAACTTGAATTGCCATCCAGTGTGAACGTCAAAACAATTTCGCGCAGCAAACAGCTTGATTTCATTCAGGCTTTTGTAAAGTCCCGAGCTGCACTGACCACGGCGTTCGCACAGTTCCCACCAAAGATGAAATCTAACGGCATGCTTTGGATCTCGTGGCCGAAGAAATCATCTGGCGTTCAAACCGACCTCGATGAAAATGTCGTACGCCATGTTGGCCTGGCGTCCGGTCTGGTTGACGTCAAAGTCTGCGCCGTTGACGAGGTTTGGTCGGGACTTAAGTTCGTTTTCCGCTTGAAGGATCGCGCGAAACTGTCGCGTTAATCACCGCATATTTTCGCTGCTTGTTTTCCACAGAATCTGTTGAAAAGCTGTGGATAAAACCACATTTGCCAGGGCAAGTTGTTGTCCCGTCTGCACTTCGCCAATATTCACAACGCTCATCAATTCACAGAATTCGACGCTGGAACTGAATCTTCGGGCCGCGATTCCTGTTCACAAATCGTGAAACTGTCTTCGTTTGCTAACCAATTCGACAAAGGTCTTGTCTGTCTGAGAAATTTTCCCGGACGACCAATCAACTAATAGTTGGCCCACACGTCTGGGCCTATAAGGTTTTGCGCGATACTTTAGGCGAACGCTTTATGGAAAATTTTCGACGGTGCGTTTTTATTAATCATTTCTTCATCAGGGCGATCGCGATGCGCGAAATTCTGTCGCGCACCTCAACGCCATCGTGAATTTCCTGCTGCGCGTAATCGTCTCTTTTTGCAGGCGTTGTGGAGCTTTGATTTTTGCGCGCATCAATTTTGTGATCGAAATCACGCACGTTGATGAATGGACCAGCATGCAGGAGCAAACAAGTTGCAAAAAAATTCTTGTTAACTATAATGCCAATCCCTTGTTGGTTGAGAGTATGCGCAGTGTTGAGTTGACGACGAATTGATTGAGCCGAAAATGTTATTCACATTCCCCTCGCAAGTAACGTCAGCTAGTTTCGCGAACACCTCGACACGCCTCTTTCTTTAACAGGCGTTAGCACGCAGGGCGTCGCCAGAGCGCAGCATTGGCGACAGTCGATGGCGAATTTTTTTCGGGAACGACCTCGGAAAAACGATCCGCCAACACCAGACATAAAGGGTTGGTAGTAACCAAACGAGCAAGCGGCGTGGGTTCGGCTGCGAAGGAATACTTTTTCCCAAATTCATATTTTTATTCTTGCGACGGAGAGACGAACGTGACGTTATTGGCAGAAGTAACCGAGATCGAATTGAAGAGATGCCCCAGATGCGAAGAGGCTTTACCACTTTCGGAGTTTGGCGTCTGCCGCGCGCGTAAGGACGGCCTCAATCTTTACTGCAAGCGTTGCATCCGGCAGAAAATTGCGCTGAGCCGGCAGGCTTTGCGCGAGTACAAGAAAGTTCGCGGCAAACACACCTCGCCGGGCTCAGATAGCTCGCGCGTAACGCTTGATAACAAGACTTCGCTTTCGTCACGACGGATTGCGCGAATGCTGCGAAAGCTCTCGCCGGCGGATCGGGTGCGCGAAGCAATTCGTTGCGGCGCGCATACCCAGAAAGAAATAGCGTTAGTGACCAAACTGCCAAAGGATGAGGTTTGTGATGCTTTGGCGAATCTGCTCCTTTGGACCCGCGAGATTCGCACGCAAATCGTCCGTCATCAGCGCATGTACTTCGTAAATGAAGACATGGAACTGCTGGCGCAGGCGCAAGCGGTCCACAAGCGCGGCCGCAACCTCAATCCATCTTTCAGCTCGGTGGGCGTGTTGATGCCGGGTCGGAAGCCGCTGGCCAAAGGAAAGAAAAGAACCGCGAAACCGGCTGCCAAAGCTAAGAACGCCTGATTTATCTCGAGGTGCGGGCTATTGCTCGAATGCGGCCAGGACCTCTTCGGCGTGCTCCTCCGGCTTAACCTTGCCGAAGATTTTCTTGATCTTGCCCTTCTCGTCAATCAAAAAGGTCATGCGATTAACGCCCATGTAAGTTCGCCCCATGAATTTTTTCTCGCCATACGTACCGAAGCTGTCGGACAGCTTGCGATCCGTATCGGCCAGCAGACGAAACGGCAGGCTGAACTTGTCGATAAACTTTTGATGAGATTTTTCGCTGTCCAGGGAAACACCGAAGACCTCGATACCGCGCTTCTTGAATTTCGAAAATGAATCACGAAATGAACAAGCTTCCTTCGTACAACCAGGCGTGTCGTCCTTTGGATAGAAGTAAAGGACCACTTTCTTGCCGCGCAGGTCTTTCAAGCTCACGGTTTTGCCTGACTGGTCGGTCACCGCGAAGTCCGGCGCCTTGTCACCCTCTTTGAGTTTTGCCGCCACTGTTTTTGAATCCGATCTTGAAATTTTGAAGAACGCTGAATTGTAACGACTGAAAAAGAAAAGCTGCAACGACGATGCCCACTAAGAAAGCAACCACCAAAAAGACAGTCACGAAGAAAACCAGGACCGCTGCCACGAAAACCAACCGGCCGTCAGGACTTTGGATGGTCAAACAAGAGCCGGAGACCTATTCCTGGGACGACTTTGTGCGCGACGGGAAGACTAACTGGACGAGCATGCGTAATTTCCAGGCGCGCAACAACCTCAGGCAGATGAAGGTCGGCGACCGGGTGCTGTTCTATCACTCAGGTACGGGCAAATGCGTCGTTGGCATTGCCGAAGTCGCGAAGGCAGCATATTCCGATCCAACGGCTGACGACGCGCAATGGGTCGCAGTCGACTTGAAGCCCGTGAAGCCTCTAAAAGAAAGTGTTCCGCTCGCGGCGATTCGTTACAACACCAGCTTGGCGAATCTGCCATTGATTCGTCAGTCACAGCTATCAGTCATGCCGCTGACTAAGGAAGAGTTCGATACGATCGTAGGAATGGGCGCGGGCAAGAAAAAGAAGTAACTGATTGGAGCGCGGACATCCTTGTCCGCAAAGCGTGCGAAGCACGCTCGATTCGATAAGCCTGAGGGTTGTGATGTTCGCGCTGCGCGCTCATGCGGGCAGGGATGCCCGCGCTCCGATTAGGCTCGTCGAATAAATTTTGCGGCCAGCCAACCGACGGGAATCAAAATCGCCAGGTGAATCCAGTCATATCCGCCCGTCGTCGTCCCGCCAAAATGATTACTAATCATTAAGAAAACCACGGGAACCGCGGTAAAGGTATTCTGCTTGGATCTAAGCTTGGCCTGGGCAGCCAGTCTCTCGTCAGGTTTATTGCCGGCCTTGATTGCTTCGATCATCTTCCGTTGCGCCGGCAGAATGCGCATCCAGACGTTGGCGGCCATGATGGTACCGAACATCGCGCCGATGTGAATGTATGCGGCGCGCCCGCTCAACACGCGCGTCAACCCGAACGCGGTCGCGACAATCAGGATGTAGGCAATCACGGCGAACGCGATCTCGTTGCGCCCCAGTGGCGAAATCATCAGCAGGTCGTAAATCAGCCAGCTCAGAATCAGCGTGCCCAGACCGACCGCAACCACGAACCAATAGTAGTGAAGGGACAGGTTAACAAAAGAGTTAAGCCGGCCGCCCAGTAACGAGCCCACAAACTTTTCCTGCACATCGGGGTCAATCATCGCGCCGCCGCCTAAGTAGTAAACGATTACGAGCAGCGCGAACCCGCTCAACCAAGTCGTGCCGGCTTCCCATTTGAACCAGTGGAGCTTGCGCGACAGTTCATCAGGCACCTTACGTTTCTCAACCAGGTAGAAGCCGCCGCTGTGCACCATCCAAATCTGCGGGTGCTGTCCGGTATTCGCCAGCGCTTTCTCTTCTTCGGTCATCCGCGCGTCGAGCCAGGTGAAGTAATACGTCGTGCCCACCCACATGATGCCCGCAAACACGTGCACCCAGCGGGCGATAAAGTTAAGCCATTCAGTAACGGTTGGATTGATCATTTAAGTGGCACAGACTTCAGTCTGTGAACTATGTTCTGAATTGGAGACCCGATTCGTTCGTCACTAGCGATCACAGACTGAAGCTGTGCCACTAGCTGCCGCGATAAGTTGAATAGCCAAATGGATTCAGCAACAGCGGCACGTGATAATGCTGAGTTGCATCTTCGATTTTGAAAGTCACCGTGACCTGCGGATAAAAGCTCTTAATGTTCTGGCCGCCAAAATAAGTCGCCGTGTCGAAAATCAGCCGGTAGACGCCGGCCGCAACTGAATCGCTCGCTGTCAGATCCGAAATTCTGCCGTCAGCATTCGTCGATCCTTTGCCAACTAACGTCCAGCCACCCACTGCTTCGATCTCCAAAGTTACGGGCACCCCCGCAGCCGGTCGGCCGCGCGAGGTATCAAGGACGTGGGTCGTGATGCCGCTCATTAGTTAAGCAATTTTTCCAAACGCAGCCGCGTTATTTTCTGCTGCTCCCGTGCGGCAACGAACAATTCGTCCTCTGGATTATTCATCAGGCGACTATTCAATATCGCCAGCATTTCGTCAGACGATTTGCCGCTGGCACAGACAATGAAGATGAATCCGAACCGCTCTTCGTATTCACGATTTCGCGCCGCGAGCTGCGTTACCGTATCAGCCGAAGCTCCCGCGACGCCCGACTGCTCCTGCGTCGACCAATTCTTTTCCTGCGCCGACTGCGTTGTAGCAGCCTTTTTCTCGCCAATCTTTGGATGGGCGCGAAAAGCTTCCAGCCAGTCTTCATCGGTCAACGACAGCGAGGTTTCGTCGGCCTTCGCGAATAACTCTTCCTGGCTTGCAAAAGGCCGATTCTCGGTCATCCTCTGTGCCCAGGATCTTGACCCACAGCATTTAAGGAACTCCGCTTTCGCCTCGGGCGCTGCCAATTCATTTAGCTGCTCCAGCGTCATGCGTGTCAGAAGCCCGACCGTAAGGGAGGGCACCTCAACTAACAAACCAGTTTGAAGACGTGATCCGCTGTCAAAAGAGGCCCTCTCTCACGGTCGGGCTTCTGACACTCACGCAAACGTCCCGTACACTCGCAACCGGCTCACACCACCATCCGGAAAGATATTGAACCGAACGTGCGAGGCCGTTCCGGAATCCATAAGGTCATCGAACAGGTGTCGCGTGTGCGCCTGCAATTTGGTGCGCGGCAAAACCGGCTTCCAAACAAATTCCGGCGCCTGCAGAGTCTCCAACGACGCCGATTCCGCGTGGCAACTTTCCAGTGAACAACTCTCCGGGAAATTCCCTTTAAACCACGAAGTATCGATTTCGAGTCGACGGATGCGCCCATTTGCGCCCAAACGAATTATTGTCCAGTCGTATCCGGGACCGCGCCGCCGCTTCGTCTCCCAGCCGTCGCTCATGTTAAGCGCACGTCCGGGCATGATGAGATTGTGCCGATGCCCGAAAAACATATCGCTGCATGAAAGAACTCGGCCGCCATTTTCGACGGCGGCCAGATCGATCTCGCCGCCGATGTTGCGCAAGCGATTCCAGTCAGGCGCGACTTCGCCGTAGACGCGCAGGCGCGCGACACCGCCATCCGGAAAAATCCTGAAGCGGAGATGCGTCCAGCGCTGATCCCCACTGATCGCAAACGGGTTTTGCGAATCGCCGTTCAAATTCGATTGCGGCAGAATCTCTGTCCACGAGACGGCCTCGCTGGTTAATTCTTCGAGCGTCGGCAAGCCGTCGATCGCCACAGCTTCCAGGGAACAACCTTCAGGATAATTGCCTTTGAAATGGCTGGTATCGACCACCACCCCGCGAATGATTCCCGGAAGCCCGAGCTTGATAATGCACCAGTCAAATCCCGGGGTGCGGCGGCGACGCGATTCCCAGCCGTCCATCCACTTGCCGAGATCGGTGTACTTGCCTTCGATGAAAATCGGCGCCGACGGCTTCAGCAGGTTCTCTTTCGGCGCAAAGAAATCATCGTTCGCGTAGAGCACCGCGCCGCCGAGCCTTTCCGCTGCCAAATCGACCAGTTCTGTGAAATCCATCTCCACGTTCGGCAAGTTACTTGTTCAGTAGAATCGCTCCGTAAGGACCAAAGACTGAGCCGTTATCATAAACGATATGTCCACCCATGATCGTTTTTTCTACAACTCCCCGAAGTGTCTCGCCCAGGTACGGCGTCAACTTGTGCCGATGCTGAATCATTTCAGCTTCGACCTGGAACTCGGCATCCGGATTCCAGATCACGATGTCGGCGTCCGCGCCGTTTCTGAGCGAACCTTTCAGAACCTGGAACCCGACCTGGCGCGCCGGGGCGGAACACAACCACTTGGCCAAATGCTCTAACGTAAACCCGCGACGGCTCGCTTCCGTCCAGATAATTGGCAGACGCAGTTGCAGAGAAGAGATGCCTCCCCACGCCTTCATAAAGTCACCCGCCTCCGGCAACTTCATTTCGGGCGGACATGGTGAATGATCAGAAACGATAAAATCGATGGTACCGTCGCGCAATGCCTCCCAAAGCTGCTCGCGATTTTCGCGTTCGCGAATGGGCGGACAGCACTTGAATTCAGTGGCGCCGTCAGGAATGTCTTCGGCCGCGAAGTGCAGATAGTGAGGGCATGTTTCCACGGTCAACGGCAGTCCGAAATACTTGGCTCGCCGCAACATGGGCAAAGCATCGGCCGACGAATGATGCACGATATGAATCTTGCAGCCGGCGTCGCGCGCCCGCATGATCATCTGAAAGATGGCCTGGTTTTCTGCCTCCCGGGGCCGCGAATCCAGGAAAGTTTGATACGAACGGCTGCTTGCCTCGCCGATTGATTGACAGCACGACTCGATCGGACCGGGAACTTCGGCGTGGACAATCAGCGGCGCGCGCAGCCGCGCCAGCTCCGGCATCGCTTGCCGCAAATCCGATTCGGTGACGTTCGGAAATTCGTCGACCCCCGAATGAATCAGGAAGCACTTAAACCCGACCACTCCGGCGCGCCAGAGCTTTTCCAATTCGCCGGTGTTTCCCGGCACGACCCCACCCCAAAGACCCACGTCCACGTGCAGCTTTCCTTTGGCCGCGGCCAACTTTTCGTTGAATCCGTCCAGCGTCGTCGTGGCTGGAATCGAATTCAGCGGCATATCGATGAGCGTCGTGACGCCGCCGGCGGCTGCGGCGCGAGTGGCCGTCTCGAAGCCTTCCCAATCGGTGCGTCCCGGTTCGTTAATGTGAACGTGGGTATCGACGAGCCCGGGCATCACGATTGACTCCGGGGACGCTTCGATCAAATCGCAATCTTCCGGCACATCTTCATATTTCGAAATAGCCGTGATCGAGCCCTGCGAAACATGGATAGACGCCGGCGCAACTGAATGCTCAGTTACGACGCGGCGTCCGCGAATGACGAGGGCCGGCATTAGCTAGGTCCAATCGCCGGGCGGGGGCGGCGGTGTGGGATAGTTGGTTCCGGTGTCGGGAAAGATGCGGCGATACGCTACCGCCTGGGCCGCATATGCGACCGGCAGGTAAAAATAGACGCCGATGATGCAGCAGAGAACACCAACGATTCCGAACAGTGCATTCAGAAGCAGCAATCCCAGAATGCCGCCGAAGTTCGCCTTGCCCGCGCGAAAGCTGAGTTTGACCGCTTCCAATCCGGACATCTTCTTGTCGGCGATCAACGGATACGCCAGCATGAAGAAAATTTCGATCAGAATGCTCACGAGCATGACGGCGAGGAAGAAGATGATCTCGAATGCGAACATTGACATGACGAAGGCACGTGCTTCGTCCGGCGATGTCTCATGGCGCGGCATACTGACGGCCATCATGCCAAACAAAAAGATGTAGTAAGGAATCAGCAGGATGAAGATCGGAATCATCTTGATGACGGTGGCGATCAATCCTGCGACGAAATGGTCGAATCCTTTGAAAAGCAATCCGAACTCTACCGGTCGATGGCGCTGCTTCTCCTGAAAGCAAAGGAACACGCCCACCATCATCGGACCCATCAAGATGATTGGAATGACTCCCCCCAGCAGGAGTCCGACTATGGTAATACCGAAGAATAGCCAATAGTCTTCCTTGATGAGCGCCCATCCTTCCCTGATGCACTCCATCGGGGCGACCACACCACGGCGAAACTCTACAAAGTCAGCGTCCATGAATCCTCCTCTGTTGCGCGGCAGGTTTAGCACGAGTGGGCGATGCGCGCAATACTGATTTTTCGCGAGCCCTATTGTGGCGATGACGATGTGGGAGTCTCGACCGTCATCTTGAGCCAACCGGTATCGGCAATTAATGGCTTGAGCAGGCGGCCGATGGCGTCGGCGTACATGGCCGCGCCTTTTCGGTTTGGATGGGCGACCGCCGCCAGCCGGCATCGCAGCAAACGGTCTTCACGGTCAGATTTCTGCTCATGTGTCTCGCCCTCTGGTTTTTTGAGCAGCCGCTTACACAAGTCGCCGCGGTAACTGCGCAGTTCGTCGTTCGATCGCAGTTCCACTCGACCGAGCGTGAGCAGCACCAACATCTTTCGGATCCAGGTTGCATCGAATCCCCAAAGCCGGGTGCGCTTGGCTGCGAACGCGTTTTCGATGGTGAAGCCCGGATCGGCAAACAACACATGTTGATGAGATCCCCTGGCAGCCAGGTCAGCATTAATCTTGCGGGCCGCGGCGGACAACATCTGGGTCGAGGTTTGATACCACTCGCGCGAAATGGCGATTAGCCGCGCCCGCAAGGTTTTGTCGTTCATCTTCGGAGCACCTGCGACCGGCGAGTAAAACCGCTTAGCTAACGCGCGCATGAAAAGATCATTTGCCGTATTTTCGGTGAGAATCGGATAGTAGCCGATCACTACGAGATGCGCCGATGGAAACGTCGTGGCAATGCGAGTCAACAGGGCTTCGACCGGTGCGCCGCACTTGGCCTGCGCCAGGTCGCGGATGTTATCAGGCGTGTTGGCAGCATTGAGCAAGCGTCGCGAATCGACGTCGTTGATACAGCCATTCACGATGACCAGATCGACACGCGCAGGATTGCCGAACGCTTTTAGCGCGTAATCGACCTGATCGTTAATCGTTGGGTAACCACGGCTGAGCTCGCCGTCCATTTGCAGCGCAGCATCGAGACCAACCCGATCGCTGGTGGGCTCGGCCGGGCCGATCACCGCGCCGGAGTGCGCCTGCATCGTCTGGACAACTTCACGCCCGGTTTGTTGCTCAAGCCAACGCTTCACCAGATAGGAAGCTTTGTGCTCATCGCGCAGGCCCTGGCCCCACGAAATGGAATCGCCAAGCACGAGCAGATTCAGCGGACGCTCTTTGGCAGTTTGAGAATAAGTCGGAGCAACGAGGAGTATTGCCGCAATCGCGGCAGAGACGAGGAGCTTCGCTGGGGACGCGATAACCTTCATGAAGGTGAAGTCGATTGTAACTCAGCGGTGTCAGAACCGAGAGTGGTAGCGACCGGATCAATCGATCCTCGACCGCCGGCCTCCATCCTGCCGCAGTCTTTCAGGCTGCTGCCGCACGCGAAAGGAATTCGCGCAGCAGGTTCAAAGATACGCGCCAGCGATAATCGCGCGTGGAACGAATGTCGTCGATTGGAGCGATCTCGGCCGCCAGCACGGTAGCCGCGCGTTCGACGATCTCATCAGTCAGATTTTGATCTTGAAGAGCCGCTTCAGTCTTTTCGCAGCGAATCGGTATTGGGGCTACGCTCCCCAGCGCGATGCGCACGTGACTCAGCACGTGGCCGCTAGATTCGGCAACCGCTGCAAAGCACACCTTCGAGATTGCCTGCGCCTTGCGCGTCCCGACCTTTCGATAATAGTGAGTGCGCGCCGTCAGGCTGCGCGGCAGGTGAATCGCGGCCAGCAACTCATCCGGACGAATGTCCATGTGCTTATAGCCGGTATGAAATCTGGAGTATGGGATTCTTCTGGTGCCTGACTTCGAAATCAATTCGAGCTCGGCGTCGTACGCCAGCAACGCGGGCGGTGAATCGGCCGCCGGCGAAGCGTTGACGATGTTTCCGCCTAATGTCCCTCGGTTCTGAATCGCGATCCCGCCGGTTTCCTTCGCGGCCTGGCAAAGCATGGGAAACTCTGCCTGCAAAACCGGATGAGCCTGAACGTCTGTGTAGGTTGTCAGCGCGCGCAACGTCACCGATTTTTCGTTGACCTCGATGCCGCGGAGATCGTCCAGCTGCCAGATATTCACATACTGCTGGTGCGGCAGCTTGCCGGCTTCGAGCAACACCATCAAATCGGTGCCGCCGGCGAAGGGTTTCCAGGCATTGTCGCTCGCCAGCAGCTCGAGAGCTTCGTCGATCGTTTGCGGCGAGATGAGTTGATAGGATGGAACGTACGATCTCATTGGATTATTAGACAAACTAACACGTGTGCTCGTAGATTGGGACAGATAGTATGTCCGACTGCCGTGCCAGTCATCAAGACCATTCAGCGCCGGTGAATTGCGAGCGATGGCCGCCTGCGATTGTGACGCACCGCCAATATACGCACGCTTTCCCCAACAATTCGATACAGAAAATGAAAAGGAAATCTTTCGAGGTTCACTCGTCGAATATCCCGCTCCCGGATCGCGTACGCTTCAGGAGTCTGCGCAGCCTTCTTCAAGAAGGCGCGCAACTCTGAATAGAACTCGTCCGCGAGTTCGGCTCCGCCAGCCGCGTCGTAATGATCGATGATTCGCGAGATGTCAGCGTCAGCGAGTGGATGTAATTCCAAGCGCATTACTGGTGGCGGTTACGGATACGAGCGTCAAATGAATCGAAAGAAATCGCAAGAGTAGGATCGGCGTCCATCTCCTCGTCTCGTCGCAGAGCTTCGGCAATGCCTTCGTCTTCGTCGTCGAGAATTGGCGGAAGCGAGTCGAGGAGGCTGGCCGCTAATGTTGCGCGATCCCGCTCAGGTAAATCGAGCGCGAGCTTTTCAATTTCGATAACGGTGGCCATGTGTGAAGGATACTCAGCAAAGGGATTGTAAGCAACACTCAACCTGTCAACGGAGGTGACTTGCTGACTTGTTCAAAACATAAGAGGTCAGGTTCGTGCTTAACCTGCTCCCACTGATCACGAAGGCCGTCTATGACTGACGTGAACCCGAAATCTGATAGAGCGATTTTGGCGCAGAGCATTCCGAAGTCAGAGCACCACTTAAAAGCAAAACCCGAAACCAAGTTGTATGATTGCGGCGGCTGATTCCAAAACGCGGCCACCCCGGAATGAATTCGCCAATTCATCTTTGGGTATTCGGTTCTGTAATATTCAACTAAAGTTGCACCGAGGTCTGTCTTTACCACGCTCCCATAAACCTTATCCGCCGCGACAACATCTTCGAACAAAGTTGGATTTCCAGTCCATCGTTGCGGATGAACCGCTTTGGTCGGATCTTTTTTGTTTGGCCACAACGCTTTTCTCATGATATCCACGGAACCTTTTGAGTCGCGGACAAAATCGATTTGCGCCTGATATTGGTCAGGAACGGGCATCGCGTTGCTCTTATAGTAGTTGATGATCTGCTCTGCACCCTTCATTTTTTGCGACTCTCCCCACCAGTGCATTCTCCATCCTGTTGAATTCGTTTTGTCCTGATGAAGCAATATCAAGTCGACAGTGATTTCAAGCAACGCACGATTTGCAATTGATAACGCTTGGAAATCCAATGGGTCGTTCAGTTTTACAATCGTTTGCATCCATGCGAGAACGCGTGCATACAAGCCTTTTATGCAGGCATCTCTATAGCCTGTTTCCGACTTGGGAAGGACACCTTCGATTAGCGGCCAACGATCCTTTACATAGTGGGCAACGACCTCTGCACCTCGACATAGTCCGGTTGCAAAAGCTTTCGTTTCTTCTATTGTCGGCTGTTCTTCGAACATTGATTTCGTTTTCGAACTCTGGTTCGTGGTTTACGCAGCGTTCGCGCCTTCGGCCAGGGCGCGCTGTCGCGCGAAGTGATCGACTATTTCAGTCGCGGTCTTCCTACCAACAAACGGCGCCAGTTCGTCGATGCTCGCTTCCGATATCCGGTGAATCGATCCGAAGTGGCGCAGCAGGCGCGTCTTGCGTTTTTCACCCACACCGGGAATGGCCGAAAGTTCGGAAGTGAAGTCGCGCAATTCGCGACGCTTGCGATGATAGGTGACGGCGTAGCGATGCGTCTCGTCCCGAATCATTTGAATCAAACGCAGAACCGGCGAATAAGAATCTAGATAGATGGGCGCGTCTTCGCGTCCCTTCACCAGCAGATACGCAACCTGATTGTGATGGAGCGGCGGCTTGACCACGCCGATCATTGGCACGGCCTCCAGATCGAGCATGCGCATGGCTTCGGCCGCCGCGCTCAGCTGTCCCTTGCCGCCGTCAATCATGACGAGATCGGGCAACTCCTTCTGTTCGTCGCGCAAGCGACGATAGCGACGAAGGACGGCTTCGTGCATCGAGGCAAAATCGTTCGAACCTTCCACCCAGCGAATCTTGAACTTGCGATATTCGTTGCGGTTCATCTTCCCGTTCTCGCACACGACCATGCCGGCGACGTTCTCGGCGCCCTGAATATGCGACACGTCGAACGATTCGATGCGCGCCGGGAAACGCGGCAGCTCCAGCGTCTCCTGCATCTCTTCAAGCACGCGCTTCATATCAGGTTTGAGCACGCGGAAGCGCTGCTCGAAGGCGAGCTTGGCGTTCTTCTCGACCAGATCGATCATGTCGCGCTTTTCTCCCCGCTGCGGCGCGAGGATGTGCACGCGCCGACCGCGGCGTTCGCTCAAGACCTTCTCCAGCAGTCCGCGATCTTCGAAATCGATCGGGAGATGAATCTCGCGCGGCAGGAACGAAGTGCGCACGTCATGCGTCTGCAAATCGGCAGCAGGGACAGGGGGCGCGTCCGAACTGCTGTAATACTGCGCCAACACCTCGCTGAGAAAATCCGCCGGATTGAATTCGTCATCCGGCAAATCTTCCCAAAAGAATTCGCGCCGTCCGACGATGTCGCCATCGCGCATCGTGAACAATTGCAACGCCAGCCGCCTGCCTTCGCGATAGTAACCAAAGATGTCGATGTCGCTCTCGGACGTCGTCGCCATCTTCTGCTGCTCGGAAAGCTTGATGACCGTCTTCCGCAGATCGCGATACTTCGCCGCCAGTTCATAACGCATCTGATCTGATGCCTGCAGCATTCGCGCTTCCAACTTGTCGGCCAGTTCCGTGTTGCGTCCTTCCAGCAACATCCGCACGTCGCGCACGGCTTCCTGATATTCTTCCGGCGTGCACAGACCTTTGACGCACGGACCCAGACAGCGCTTGATGTGATATTCCAGGCACGGCCGCGGCGCCTTGCCATCAATTTCAATATCGCAGGTGCGCAACTGAAAGGTGCGATTGATCACGTCAATCGTGCGCCGCGCCATCGCCGCCGGCAGGAACGGGCCGAAGTAAAGCGCGCCGTCGTTTTGAATGCGGCGGGTAATCACACACTTCGGAAATGGCTCGTTGACCGTAAGCTTCAAATGCGGGTAGGACTTGTCGTCCTTCAACTTGTAGTTGAAGTAAGGTTGATGCTTCTTGACCAGCGAAGCTTCCAGAATGAATGCCTCGGCTTCATTGTCCGTGACGATGAATTCGACGTCGGCGATTTGCAGCACCAGCTCTTCAGTCTTAATTCCATAACTGAAATCCCCGCGCCGGCTCGTCTGAAAATACGAACGCACCCGGTTCCGGAGGTTCTTCGCCTTACCGATATAAATGATCTTTCCTTCGGAGTCTTTGTGCAGATACACTCCGGGCGCGCGGGGAATCTCTTTGAGCTTTTCGTCGAGAGTCATTGCCTTAGCAAAGATCATTTTAGCCTTGTAAAGTTGAACTCCGAAATCACGAGGTAAAATGTCGCCCGATGCGGCTGCCGTTCGACATCGCTCAATCGAAGGACTTTGACGCCGTTGGCTTCGGCCTTAATGCCGTGGATCATCTGCTCGTTGTCCCTCAATACCCCGAGTTCGATACCAAGGTTAGGTTCACGGCTTATGAAAAGTCTGCCGGTGGCCAGACCGCCAGCGCCATGGTGGCGTTACAGCGTCTGGGGTTGAAAACCGCCTACGCCGGACGCTTTGGCTCCGACGAAGCCGGGCGCTTCGGTCTGCTGTCGCTGGAATACGAAGGGGTGAATCTGGAATTCGCCGAATCGATCGAAGGCGCAGAAACTCAGGTGGCTTTCATCATTATCGAAGAAAAGACCGGCGAGCGGACCATAGTTTGGGATCGGGATGATCGGCTGTCATACCGCGCCGACGAAGCGCCGGTGGAAATCGCGACTCGCGGACGAGTTCTGCACCTCGACGCGCACGACCCGCCGGCGTGCGCGACGATGGCGCGCGCGGCCCGAGCCGCCGGCGCGGTGGTCACCGTCGACGTCGATAACATCTACGAGGGATTGCCCGAGTTGCTGCCACTGGTCGATGTCTTGATTACTTCCTCAGAATTTCCTCGTCGCTTAACCGGCATCGCCGGGCTTAATGATGCATTGATCGAAATCAAGTCTCGCTACGGTTGCGCCATAGTGGGTGCCACGATCGGAGCGAAGGGTGCGCTTGTTTATTTTGATGGTGACTTCATTCACTCTCCGGCCCTGGCAGTGCCCGGCGGATGTCGTGATACCACCGGCGCCGGCGACGCCTTTCATGCTGGATTCATTTACGGAATGCTCAACGGTCGTGACTTAGAGGGGTGCCTGAAACTAGGCACTGCAGTCGCGGCTTTGAAATGCCGCGCGCTCGGCGCACGAGTCGCGCTACCCACCGAATCAGAGCTGGTCGACTTTCTTGACAACCTCCAATCGACCGGCTAACTACGTCCTTTCGCATGAGGTAAGTACAGGGTGGCTCTAAGTTTGGTAGCGTCTAAAGTTCCGTGCTAAAGTCGCGCCCGCTGGTAATTAAACTTGGATGCGGTCTTATCACTCGACTGCCTTGTCCCTCCGCACACTCGCGGTCCCTGATTAAATAATGAAAAGATTCTCTGTAATTAGCGTGCTGATAATAGCCGCACTCTCGTTGTTTGTTTCTTCCGTCGCTTCAAAGCGGCGTGGAATGATCGCGTCTGCCGACCTGACTGTAAGCAAGGTTGACACGCCGGACCCGGTCACTGGCGGCAGCGAACTTACCTATACAATTACGATCACCAATAACGGACCCGACCCTGCAAGCAACGCCTCATGGTCCGATACATTGCCGAGTGAAACCACATTCGTATCGTTGAGTGACGAGAGCGGCTGGTCGTGCACTACACCTTCCTTTGGTGGGGTGGGAACCATCTCTTGTACGAACCCATCGTTTGGGGTCGGCAGTTCAGTTTTCACGCTGACGGTGACAGTAAATCCGGAGGTGGCGGACAATACGATTATCAGTAATACGGTAACTGTTACGTCTTCGACGCCTGACGGCAATCCAGGCGATGAAAGCGCGACGGCAACGACCACCGCAAATGCGTTTTCTTCGCCCGCGAGTATCACCGGCAATAAAAGCGTATCGGGCAGCACTTCCGAGGGTTCCACCGTCAGCTATATTGTCAGCCTCGCGAACTCCAGCTCCTCCGCCCAGTTGGATAATCCCGGCGACGAATTCACCGACGTACTGTCGTCAGATTTGACCCTGGTTTCTGCGGACGCCAGCAGCGGCACGGCCACCGCGAACGTTGGAACCAACACCGTCACCTGGAATGGTCGGATTGAAGGGAGTGATTCAGTCACGATCGTAATCAACGCGACGATCAATTCCGGCACAGAAGGTCACACGATTTCTAACCAGGGGAACATCAGCTATGACGCCGATGGCAACGGCACCAATGAAGCGTCTGCGCAAACAAACCAGGCGGACTTCATGGTGGGAGCACCATCGAATAACGCCGACCTCACCCTGTTCAAGAGTGGGCCAGCCCAGGTTCATGCGGACACGGACATTACTTATACGATTACCGTTACTAATCTTTCAGAAAATGCCGCAACCAGCGCCAGCTTCACCGACACTTTGCCCGGAAGCGTGCCCTCAGGTAGCACGCTGACATTCGTATCTTTTTCCCAGTTGTCGGGGCCGAGCTGGGACTGTGGGTCGCCGAGCTCCACGACGTCGTGCAGCATCGCCAACCTACCGTCCAACAGCACCAGCGTTTTCACGTTCGTGGGGCACGTACCCGCCGGCACGCCTGACGGACGTCAGTACACAAATGAGACTACCGTCGTCAGCGCCAACGACCCGAACTCTGAGAACAATGGAAGTGCAAGTGTGGCTACGGTGTCCAGTTGTTTTACGGATCAAACCGTCACGACCAACGCCGACAGCGGTGCCGGTAGTTTGCGTCAGGCAATTCTGGAAGCATGCGATGGATCGACTATTGGTTTTGACCTAACCCAGTTTGCGAGTCCGATTTTGCTTACCAGCGATGAATTGCTGATTAACAAGAATCTGACGATCGCAGGACCGGCCGCGGCCCTCTTGACAGTGCAGCGCGCCGAAGGGTCATCTAATTTCAGAATCTTTGAAATTGCCGCGGGTTCCCTGACGGTCAACATAAGCGGACTTACCATCGCCAATGGGAGGGCGGCGAATGGCGTTTCCGGTGATGGCGCTGCCGGCGGCGGGATCTTGAACAACGCCGGCGCGGCCTTGAACCTGGAGGGTGTTGGCGTTAGCGCCAACCAGGCGGGGACGGCGGGTAGCGGCGGTTTCTACGGCGGTTTCGGCGGCGGGATTGCCAACCTGGGCACGCTCACCTTGAGCAATAGCACAGTTGCCAACAACACCGGCGGCGTCGGATCCGGTGATGGTAATCGGGGCGGCGGCGGCGGCGGCATTTCGAATGGCGGATTGAGTTCCAATCCCGGCACCTTAACGATCATCAACAGCACTATCAGTGGTAACTCAGCGGGCAGTTCCAGCCTGGAAGGAAGTTCTGGCGGTGGCATATCGAACAATGCCGGCTCGAGCGCGCGCATTCAGAACAGCACCATCAGCGGCAATAGTGCGGGCGCGGGATGCGAGGGATGCCTCGGAGGAAGCGGTGGCGGGATTTACGACGGTGGCGGTAATTCAGGCTCGTTGAGTCTCACAAACGTCACCATCTCTGCAAATCAATCCGGCACAGGAACTCCCGGTGGTAACGGTGGAGGCGTCTTCAGCATTGCCAGCAGCTCAGCACCGAACCTCAGAAACACAATCATCGCCGGAAATACGGTCGCGGCCGGCGGGCAGGGACCCGATCTTGCCGGAGCGTTCAATTCTCAGGATTACAACTTAATTGGCAACGCAAGTGGTGCGACCCTCACGGGCGCGACCGCCCACAACATCATCAACCAGGATGCGAAGCTTGGACCGCTGGCTAACAACGGCGGGCCGACGCAGACGCATGCGCTCCTCGGCGGTAGTCCCGCACTCGACGCCGGCGACAACTGTGTTACCGATCCGGATCACTGTAGCGATGCCAACGTTTCACAAGTGACGTCAGATCAACGTGGATTGAATCGCCAGGTCGACAGCTATGATGTTGATGCCACAGCCAGGGTCGATATCGGTGCCTTCGAAGCACAGGTATCAATCGAGGACATCCCGGACAAATCAACAAACGAAGACACGCAGCTTCAATTCACTTTTAATCTCGGCGGCCCCTTCACGTCGGTTACGGCTGTCTCGGCCAACACGACGCTGGTACCAAACAATCCGGCTAATATTGCCATCAGTGGTTCTGGAGACACGCGCACGCTGACTATCAATCCGGTTGCCAATGAATTCGGCACTTCAACGATCACGGTTACCGTCAGCGATAACAACGGTCAAAGCATGATCGACACCTTCCTGTTGACGGTCAACGCAGTCAACGATGCGCCTTCGTTTACAAAAGGGCCTGACCAGGCGGTCATTGAGGACACATCAACCCAGGCAGTGCTGAACTGGGCCACTGGCATTTCTGCCGGACCCGAAAACGAGTCCGCACAGCAACTTACTTTCGTCGTTACCGGAAACACGAATCCGACTCTCTTCTCAATCGCGCCTGCGATTAGTAACACCGGCACGCTTACTTACACGCCCGCAGCGGATGCGTATGGAACAGCGACAATCACCGTCGTTCTGCAAGATGACGGCGGCACGGCTTACGGCGGTCAGGATACTAGCGCGCCTCAGACTTTCACGATCACGGTGAACCCGGTGAATGACGTACCCTCGTTTACCAAGGGACCGGATCAAACAGTATTGATAAATGCGGGGCCGCAAACAGTCACAAATTGGGCTACAAACATCTCGCCGGGGCCCAACGAATCAGATCAGACGCTGACCTTCCAGGTTGTCGGCAACTCGAACAGTGGCCTGTTTTCGGCGGGGCCGTCGATCAGCGCGAATGGGACGCTCACCTATACACCGGCGGCCAATGTCAACGGTTTCGCAAACATCACGATCAGTCTCAAAGACAACGGTGGAACTTCAAACGGCGGCGTCGACACCTCGCCGACCCAGACTTTCACCATTACCGTCAATTGCGGCACGACTGTGGTAACCAACACCAACGACAGCGGCGCCGGATCGTTGCGAGACACGATTCTCCATGCGTGCCCGGGAACCACGATCACTTTTGATCCGGAGGTATTTAATCCGGCCGGGGGTCCATACACGATTACGCTAACGTCCAGCCAATTGACGGTTGATAAAAACCTGAATATCAATGGCCCGGGCGTCGACCAGCTCACAGTCAGCGGCAATAACGCCCGACGGGTTTTCAATGTGTCCGCCGGCACTGTGTCGATTAATGATCTAACGGTCGCAAATGGCAGAGTCAATAATGCCAACGGCGGCGGACTCGCGAATTTCGGCAACCTTACCCTGGCAAACGTTAAGTTCACCGGAAATACCGCGTTGGGTGCAACTGGGACTGGCGGCGCCATCTTTAATAATGGACCGCTTGCCATTACCAATTCGACCATCACCGGGAATTCATCGATCACTTCCGGAGGCGCGATTGAAAACCTGGCGATCAGCGCGCCCTTCTCGATGTCGATCACGAACAGCACCATCGGGGACAGCGGTGCGCAAACCAACGGCGGCGCCATCAATAGTACCGGTGTCGCGGCGTTCTCGTTGACCATTAACGGCAGCACGTTCTCCGGCACCAGCGCAGGCGGAACCGGCGGAGCCATCGGGATCTTCAATACCAGTAGCACCGTCACAATTTCCAACAGCACCATTAGCGGCAGCACTGCACAGAACGGCGGCGGTATCGCACTTGGGTCAGGCGTCTCGGCGACCTTCACGAACGTCACGATCTCGAAGAATCGATCAAGTACCACTACTCCGAACACGGGAAGCGGCGGTGGATTATTTGTAACGAGCGGCGGAATCGCAGTCCTGCGCAATACTTTGCTGGCGGGTAACTTTAAGAACCTCTCTCCCAGCACTACGCCCGACGACATCGCTGGCACGGTCGACGCCTCGAGCTCATTCAACTTGATCGGGCCGGGTGGTTCTGGCGGATTGACCAATGGCGTCAATAACAATCAAGTCAACGTGAGTAACCCCTTGCTCGCTAACCTGGCAAGTTTTGGTGGCCTCACGCAAACACATGCTCTGCTGCCAGGTAGTCCGGCAATCAATACCGGCAGCAACACGCTGGCGAACAATGCGGGACTGACCAACGATCAGCGCGGACCAGGTTTCAACCGAATCGTAGCCGGCACGGTTGATATCGGCGCTTTCGAAGCTCGCGGTTTCACGATCCAGGTGGCCAGTGGCACTCCTCAGAGCGCCACCATCCTGAGCGCTTTCGGATCTCCCCTGGTGGTTTCGGTCGACGGCGTCGGCGGAGACCCGGTTAACGGCGGCATCGTCACTTTCACCGCACCGGCCAGTGGCGCCTCGGCGGTCTTGAATGGGAGCGGAAACACCACCAACGTAAACATCGCTGCCGGCCGGGCCAGTGCCAACGCCACCGCAAATGGAATTGCGGGCTCGTACAATGTCACTGCCGTTGCGCCTGGCGGAAACACAGTGTCGTTCGCTTTAACCAACAATAAAGCGACGACCACCACGGCCGTTACGTCGTCCGTGAATCCGTCCGACCTGAATCAAAACGTCACCTTTACCGCTACGGTGTCGAGTGTCGCGATTCCTACGGGCACCGTCCAATTCAAAGACAACGGAACCAACCTGGGTTCACCGGTGGCGCTCAATGCATCGGGTGTGGCCCAGCTCACTACGTCAACGCTGACGACGGGCAGTCACACGATTACCGCCGACTACAGCGGCGATGCGAACTTCCTGGCGAGCAGCGGGTCACTATCAGGTGGTCAGGTGGTTCTGTTCCGGCCGCTGATTAGGTTCAGCCAGCCGACATACTCGGTGAACGAGAACGGGAACTTCCTGACGATCACGGTGCTGCGATCGGGTGATACGTCTCCCGCAGTCACCGTCGATTACGCGACGCCCGATGACAGCGCGGCGATGACCTTCGTGCCGTGTTCGACTGCGAATGGAGTCGGATCACCGCGCTGTGATTTCATCACCGCCCTCGGCACCCTCAGGTTTGCCGCCGGCGAAACGAGCAAGACATTCAATATGCTCATCTCGCAGGATGCGTGGGTCGAAGGCAACGAAACCGTTCCACTTACGCTTTCGAACCTGACGGGCGGAGCGGCGTTCCAACAGCCCGGTGATGCCAACGCGGTGCTGACGATTGTCGATGATGACCTGAGTCAGTCGTCAGCCAATCCGATCGATACGACCGACACCTTTGTCAGGCAGCAGTATCACGACTTCCTCAATCGCGAAGCCGATGCCCAGGGTCTCGCGTTCTGGACGGACAATATCGACAAGTGCAACGATTCATCCCGGCGGCCGCCGAACCAAACGGTGGCTCAGTGCCTGGAGATTCAACGCATCAACACTTCGGCAGCGTTCTTCCTGTCGATTGAATTCCAGAACACCGGCTATTTCGTCGAACGAATGTACAAGTCGGGCTTCGGCGACATCTCACCGCCGACTGTTCCGGTGCCGGTCAGGTTCAGCAACTTCATCGTTGATACGCAGGAAATTGGCCGCAACGTCGTCGTCGGCCAGGGTAACTGGCAGGCGCAGCTCGACGTGAATAAGAAGGCCTTCGCGCTGGCGTTTGTCCAAAGACCAGCATTCCTGAATCGTTATCCGGCCGTCACCAGCGCTACTGGTTTGGTCGACTCGCTTAATACCAACGCCGGCATGGTGCTTTCCGATAGCGAGCGCTCGAGTCTGATCACGGAGTTGAATGCGAACCCGGCCGATCCGGCGTTGCGTGCCGATGTGCTGATGAAGGTGGC
>JBIOZK010000019.1:0-27401 GCA_044870975.1 Pyrinomonadaceae bacterium | reverse complement strand
CCGGCAACTTCTATTCAGGCGAAAAGAAGCTTCCCAAATCGGTTGAGGCTGCAATTCGCGAAAAGTATGGCCTCGATAAACCCTGGTACGTGCAGTACGGGAAAACGATGGGTCATATCCTGCTTCTCGACTTCGGGACGTCGCTGAAGTACGAGGGTCAACCGGTAAATCACATCATCGCGCGATCGCTGCCGGTTTCGGCGACCGTCGGCCTGCTCGCATATCTCCTGGCTTTGCTGGTCGGTATCACGGTTGGTTGTGTGGCCGCCCTGAAACAAAATTCATTTTGGGATTACGCGTCGATGGCTTTGGCCATGGTGGGAATATCGATCCCGAATTTCGTGCTCGGTCCGCTGCTGGTCCTGGGCTTCTCTCTTTATCTGTATTGGGTGCCGCCGGCGCGTTGGTATGGGTTCTTCAACCGCGGACTGATCCTGCCGGTGTTGACGCTCTCAGCGATTTACATGGCTTATATCGCCCGGCTGACGCGCGCGGGCATGCTTGAGGTGCTTCGATCCGATTACATTCGCACTGCGCGCGCGAAAGGCTTATCAGAACGGGCGGTGGTCGTTCGTCACGGGTTGCGTGGCGGGTTGATGCCGGTGATTTCGTTTACCGGGCCGGCGCTGGCCTTTCTGCTGACGGGCACGGTCGTCGTCGAGCGCATCTTTGCCCTTCCGGGCCTGGGCAATTATTTCATTCAGGCATCGATGAATCGCGATGAGCCTTTGATTCTCGGCATCGTCGCTTTTGTCGCGATCACTTTGCTGACGATGAATCTGCTGGTGGACATCGCCTACGGTTTTATCGATCCGCGAATCCGGTATTGACGATGGATGTACCGAAAGACAAATCGGGGCTGAGCGGTTCAGACGAGCCGGCACTTACGCCATTGGGGACGCGGCCGGAAGCTCCTGTCCGCGCCCGCCAGGGTGACATCGTCCACACTGCGCCTGAACTGGCGGTCGGCGAAGCGGGCGTACGTTCCGCCGAGGCCCACGAAATTGTCCGCGGCACTTCGCTCGCGCGAGACGCGTGGCGCAGATTGCTGCGGAACAAGCTGGCAGTTTTCGGAATCGTGATTGTCTCGTCGTTGACTCTCGCGTCCTTGATCGGCCCGCCCATCATTAAGAGTACGACCGGCTTTACCTACGATTACATTCCGCGCGAAGTCGAATTGCTCAAATCTTTTCCGCCATTCACCGGGCTCGACGGAAAATTCTCTTGGAAGCATCCGATGGGAACCGACAATTCGGGACGCGATCTGTTCGCGCGAGTATTGCTGGGCGGGCGGATTTCGCTGATGGTGGGCATCATCGCGACCATGGTCTCGCTTGTCATCGGCGTCTCATACGGAGCGATTTCAGGTTATCTCGGTGGCCGCATTGACAGCTTGATGATGCGGGTCGTCGATGTTCTTTATTCGCTGCCCTACATCATTCTCGTGATCGTCTTGCTGGCGATGTTCCGCAGCTCTACACCCGTGGGTCAGATGGTGCTTCTGTTTCTCGCTTTGGGATCGGTTTCGTGGCTGACGATGGCGCGCATCGTCCGAGGCCAGGTGCTTTCCTTGAAGAATCAGGAATTCGTACTGGCGGCGCGCGCGACCGGAGTGTCCACGCCGCGCATCATCTTTCGTCATCTGGTGCCGAACGCGCTGGGACCGGTAATCGTTTACGCGACGCTAACGATTCCTTCGGTGATGTTGCAGGAAGCATTTCTCTCGTTCCTCGGGTTTGGGGTGCAACCGCCATATGCGTCGTGGGGAAGTCTGGCCGCCGACGGCATCCAAAACCTGGCGATTTTTCCCTGGCAGCTGATTTTCCCGGGCGTGACGATGGCGTTGATGCTTTTCTCATTGAACTTTGTGGGCGATGGACTGCGTGATGCGCTGGATCCGCAGATGAGGAAGCAGTGAGCGATTAGACGATGACGACGAATGGCAACGTCCTTACGGTCACCGATCTCCGTACCTATTTTGAAACGGAAGACGGCACTGTCAAAGCGGTTGACGGTATCAGTTTCACCGTCAAGCGCGGCGAAACGCTGGGCATTGTCGGAGAATCAGGTTCCGGCAAGTCGGTCGCTAATCTTTCATTGATGCGGCTGATTCCCAATCCGCCCGGCAAGATTGTTTCCGGCTCGGTAAATTTCCATGGCCGGGACATTCTCAAGATGTCAGCGCGAGAGGTTCGCGACCTGCGCGGCAAGCGCATGGCGATGATCTTCCAGGACCCGATGACCTCGCTCAATCCTTTTATGCGCGTGTCCAAACAACTGATGGAAGTTACGGAGCTGCATCTCGGTCATTCCCGGGAACAGGCGCGCGCGCATGCCATCAGGATGCTTGAACACGTCGGCATTCCCGATGCCGTTGATCGGGTCGATAGTTATCCGCATGAATTTTCCGGCGGGATGCGCCAGCGCGTAATGATTGCGATGGCTTTAGCGTGTCAGCCGGAGTTGCTGATCGCCGATGAACCGACAACGGCGCTGGACGTGACGATTCAGGCGCAGATTCTTGATTTAATCAAGCGTCTGAAAACTGAAAGCGGCGCCAGCGTAATTCTGATTACGCACGATCTGGGGGTCGTGGCGGGCATGACTGATCACGTCATCGTCATGTACGCCGGCAAGATCTTTGAGCAAGCGCCGACCGATGAGCTATTTGCGCGGCCCGGCAATCCATACACTCGCGGACTGCTTCGCTCGGTTCCGGATCCCGCCGCTGAGCAGGGAAAGCTCTATCAAATTCCGGGGCAGCCTCCTGATCTCGCACGCATGCCAGCAGGTTGCCCGTTTGCGCCGCGCTGCGAGCGGGCGGAAGAAATCTGCCGGCGCGAGTTTCCACCATTCGTCGAACTCACTCCCGACCACCATTCGCTCTGTCATTTTGCGCCAGAGGTTTTCAACGAAAACGGATGAGCGTTAACGAGCAGCCACTGGTTTCGATTAGAGATCTTGCCGTGCATTTCCCGGTGGCCGGCTCAGGGTTGTTTGGCCGCTCGGATCGAATTGTGAAAGCGGTCGATGGCGTGAGCCTGGATATCCAGCCCGGCGAAACGATGGGGCTGGTGGGTGAATCCGGTTGCGGTAAGACCACGCTGGGCCGTGCTGTTCTGCGACTCGTTGAGCCAACCTCGGGCCAGGTCATGTTTCGTGATCGTGACCTGGCGAAGTTGTCGGCTCGGGACATGCGCGCCCATCGTCGTCACTTGCAAATCATTTTTCAGGATCCTTACGCGTCGCTGAACCCGCGCATGACGGTGAGCCAAATCATCGGGGAGCCGCTGGACACGTTTCGCCTGGCGAGCGGTGGCGCCAAGCCGCAGCGCGTGCAGGAGTTGATGGAAATGGTCGGCCTCAGCCCGCGACTGATGAAGCGTTATCCGCATGAATTCTCAGGTGGCCAACGGCAGCGCATCGGCATCGCGCGGGCGTTGGCGGTCGATCCGGAATTCATCGTGGCTGACGAACCGATTTCCGCGCTCGACGTTTCAATTCAATCGCAGATCATGAATCTGCTTGATCGACTGCGCTCACAGAAAAACCTGACGTACCTTTTCATCTCGCATGACTTGCGCGCAGTGCGCCACCTGTCGCATCGAGTCGCGGTGATGTATCTCGGCAAGATTGTCGAACTCGCCGGCGCCGCAGCGGTTTACGCGGATCCATTAATGCCTTACACGAAGGCCCTGATTTCGGCTGTGCCCGTGCCTGATCCGAAAGTTGAAATGACTCGCCAACGGATCGTTTTGCAGGGCGACGTGCCTTCACCAATCAATCCGCCCAGCGGTTGCCGCTTTCGCACGCGCTGCCCGTATGCCATCTCCGCCTGCGCCGAAGTCGAGCCCCAACTCGTGGAAATCAAGCCCTCTCACTTTGCCGCCTGTATTCGTATCAGTCCCGAAGAGCCTGACATCGAAAGAGTTGCGTCCGGCGACGCGCCCGGATTAAAGAGCCGCCAGACGTGAAAAAGCCCCTTCATTAGCCGTTTATCTAACCTCTGAGTTGAATGTTTCAGGAGCGCTGCGGTGACGGTGTGCGTGACCGGTCTGCTCGCTCGCAACGGTTGGATTGAGGTGCATCCGCACCTATACTCGCAGCGAGTCGATGCTTCCGTTTGCCCCCGAGTCTAAATGAAGCGCTCGAACCCGAAAGCAAAGAACGACCAGGTGATCCCCCAATTATCAGCCGAACCGGCGCCGCCCGGCTGGGCGGAACTTCAACAACAGATTGCCGAGGCCTCCGGCATATCATTGTTGTTGGTTGACGGGCATCAACCGCCGGCACGGGCCATCGCCAATAACAATTCCATTTGTGAAGCACTGCAGTCGTCCGCTGAGCACGTGAAGTTGTGTGACCCGTACTGTGGCGCGGCGCACGAGCGTGCAACTGCGGCAAACGCCATCACGCATTATCGCTGTCACGCAGGTCTTCATTGCTTCGCGATGCCAATTCAGATTGGTGAGCGTAATTTGACCGTGATCGGCGGACGGGCATTTGTCCGTGGCGAGGATTATCGCGAGACGCTCGAGCGATTTCGGTCGGAAGATTTGCAGAACCTTGTGTCCGCGGAGCTTTTTCAGAACGTAATCTTTGCCGATGAAGTTGACCTCGACCATGCGGCGCTGAGGATCAGCAAAGCAGCGAGCCGGTTTAAGACCGCCGCCGACGTAGCTCAGACTCCGCATGTAGCTGACGCCAAAGCTCTCGGTAGCGAGGCGGAATCTCAGTCGAATGTACCAGTTGAGCCGGAGCGAATGGCCAGCCCGAGTGAGCTGAGTCTGATCGATTCGATTCGCAGATTCGCCGAGCAAATCGACGCCAGCGCCCCTTTGCAGACGTATCAATCCATCGTGGCGCGCTCAGCCGACCTGGTGCACGCCGAACGCGGCTCGCTACTCCTGTTCGATGAACCAGGCGATCGCCTGATGATGACCGCGTCGCGCGGCATTCCGACGGCGGTAGCGGAAGTCGCTCCAATCGCTGTCGGGCAGGGAATTGCCGGTGCGGTGTTGCGCGATAACCGCCCGCTGGTCGCCACCGTTGATGAGATGGGCCAGACGAGTCCGCCCGAGCGTCTTTACAAAACGAAGTCATTTATTAGTTATCCGATCACCATTGGTAATCGCCGGTTTGGCGTTCTTAACCTGGCCGACAAGATCGGCGGAGGTGCTTACGACATTCATGACTTGAGCGTTATCGATCTGGTGGCGCCCCAAATTGCGTTGGCGATGGAACGCGCAGAATGGCAACAACGCGCAAACCAGTTTCAGTTGATGTCGATTACCGATCCGCTTACGGGTCTGCACAACCGGCGTTATCTGGAAGCCCGGCTGGCGGAAGAGCTGAGCCGATCGAAGCGGTACAATTATCCGATGAGCTTCATGATGATCGATATCGATGATTTCAAGGTCTACAACGATCTGAATGGGCATCAGGCGGGAGATCGCGCACTGGAAATTACCGCCCAGTGTTTGCACGCGGCGCTGCGTAAAGGTGACGTCGCTTCGCGCTACGGCGGCGAGGAGTTTTCGATTCTGCTGCCGCAAACTTCGCTGGAAGAAGCGGGGGTGATTGCAGACCGCATCCGGCGGAAAATTATGACGACCAGGTTTCCGCATGGGGCTACGCAGCCGGGGGGCATGGTGACAGCGAGCATTGGCCTCTCAACGTTTTCACCGTCCTTGAACTCAGCGGAAGCGATTGTGCGAGCTGCGGACCGCGCGCTTTACCACGCCAAGCGACACGGTAAGAATCGCGCTTACGCCTATCAAGGCATTCATGGAACCGGGCCAGCTGGACAGTCGACAGAATAATGGTGCAGCCACGAATCCTGGGACGGGTTAGCGCGGCAGATTACGTCGGCCGCGACGCGGAGCTGCGCCAGATTGTGCGCCACGCTTCCGCCGTCGACGGACCCTGCGGCTTGATTGTGACGGCGCGACCAGATGCCGGCGCCTCAGAATTACTGCGGCAATCGTACGATCGTTTGTTCGCGCGCCGTGGCGATCCTGTGCCCCTCTACTTTGCCTTCAGACGTGACGAAGACGGTGCTCAAGCTTTTGCGCTCAAATTTTTTCAGAGCTTCCTGCAACAGTTCGTGGCTTATCGTCGAGTCGATCCATTGCTCTGCAATGCCCAGTTGACGTTCAACGACCTGCTTGAACTGTCCTTGCCGCCCGATTATGTATTGCTCAGCAGCACGGTAGACTCGTTTCAGCGCGAACAGTCTTCGCCTGAGAATCTGATGCTTCTTTGTCTCAGCCTGCCGCACCGTTTTGCTGCGGCGGGTCGTCCCATCTTTCCGTTGATAGATTGTTTGCGGCTGCCGTCTGTGCCGCAGGAGCGCGCCTTTTCACAGCAATTAATTTCGGCTATGGAGCGCGCCGAGACTCCATTCGTCCTGGCAGCACTGCGCCGTCAGTCGGCCCAGCTAATCCATGGGTTCGACGATGGTGACGGTTGTGGACACAGTCTCATTCATCTCGACAGGTTGACTGATGAAGCCGCGACGCAAGTGGTTGAGATGATGTCACGGCGTTACGGCGTCGAAGTGGATGATGCGACGCGCGATCTGATCGGGCAACAGCTAAATGCGAGTCCGGTCTTAATCACCGCATTCCTCGAGTCAGCCCGCGAGAAGAAGGCGAGCCTCACAAGTTTCCGAGCTTGTCAGCAAATGTACGTCGATGAGTTGCTGGGTGGAGTCTTCAAACGATTCTTCCAACGCGTAATCGAAGTCGCTTGCCCCGACGCGCAACCGAGACGCACGCTCTTCCGTCTGCTGTACGAATCGGCCACCAGCGAATCGCCCAAGATGTCTCTGTGGGCGTGGAAGAAGCGGCTTGGTTTTACCTCGGCAGATTTCGAGAAGACTGTGGACACTTTGCACGCGTGGGAACTTGTAAACGCGAGCGGTGCTTTTATTGAAGTCAATACCCAGTGGCAAGTCTGGGTCGATTACCTGCGCGTTCAGTATCAGCTCGAGGTTGCGCGCCAACCGCGAGCGCAGATTGTCGCTGCGACGCTGCTCGATATGCTGAAGCGGGCGCCGCAGATGATGGCGCGGAAGTATCGCCGCGAAGCCGCTTTAGGATTAGGCGATTTGGTTTCGCGGTTCGATTGCCAAAAGGTACCCGCAAGCCTGTTCGATTGTGAACGCTTCGCTGCGTTGTATCGGGGCGAGGAGCCGGACGTAATCACGAGCGCTTTGGACAAAGACACGGAATTGATGCAACTGCCGCAAATTGTTCAGGTGGCCGCCTGCTCGGCGTACAGCGCGTTGCTCGCCTGCGATGCTGAACGTTGTGTGGTGGCGCACGGCTTCGAAGACGGTGAATACACCGACGAAAATGAAATCGTCCTGCTCTGTGCGGAGATCGATTCGAAATTGGAAGCAACCAAAGAACTGACCGATGACTGGTATGAGCGCTTGTCTGCGTTCGCCAGTGAATGCGGCTTCGAAAAGTTTCGCATTTGGCTCGTCGCGCCCGAAGGCTTTTCAGCGCGCGCCAGCGAATCGCTGAAAGAACGAGGTGCCTTCGGATCGAGCCGTCAACAGTTTGAACTCCTGAAGTCGCGAATCGCGATCGATCGCGATGGTGAAAACAAGCCTGCCGATGAATTCGAAATGGTAATTCCCATGAGCGCCGATACTGAACTGATCGCGGCCCGCACCGCGGAACAGATTGCGCGACGTGTTAAGTTTGCCCCTGATGCAATCAACCAGATCAAGACGGCGGTGGTCGAGGCGTGCATCAACGCAGCCGAACATAGCCTCAGCCCTGATCGCAAAATATATCAGCGGTTTGTAGTGGAAGATGATAGATTAATCATTACTGTAGCGAGTCGCGGCGTGGTCCCGATGCAAATCGGGAACAACGGTGACGCCAACGATCAGGGTAACGGCAACGGCCGGCGAGGTTGGGGGTTGAAGTTGATCAAGACCTTGATGGACGAAGTCGAATTCGAACGCGTCGACGACGGTACGCAATTGAAGATGACCAAATACCGTAAATAATGAATCGTAAATCGTAAATAGTCTCGTTCGTCGAGTCACAAGTTTTATTTACGATTCACTATTTACGATTTACTCGGTTAGAGAGGGCCTTACTGGCAGATGTCAGAAGTAAGTCAGGACAGTTCTATCCAGGCGCGTTGCGTGGGCGACGCAGCCATCATTTACGCCAGCGACTACCTTAATAAGTTAAGCGGGGAACGCATCGAGCGCGAATGCAAACGGCAGCTTGAGTCAGGCCGCCGGGCGCTGATCATTAATTTTCGCGACACTGAACTCGTCAACAGTATCGGAGTTTCGATTCTGGTTGGGGTGATTGACGCGGCCGAGCAGAGCACAGCACAGGTAATTTTTTCTGAGGTCAACCATCACACGGCAGAACTATTTCAAATGCTGGGGTTGACTCGGCACGTTAGCCTGGCGTCGAGCGAGGACGAGGCGCTGTCATTAGTTTCGGAAGTGCGACCGTAAAGGCCAGTTCCTCACCGGGAAGATCTAATCAAAGTAATTCATGGAAACCAATAATCAACGACTGCTTCACACTTTTGCCGCCCTGGCCGACCTGGGACAGGAAATCGCCAACACCTCAGACTTTGAAGAAATGCTGCGGTCCTCGTTTCACTTGCTGGTCGGGTCTCTGGCCATCCGCCGCGGCGCCGTAGCGCAATATGATCGTCAACGCGACACTTTGCGGATTGTCACGGCGCGTGGCTTGGATTACGTGCCGAACGCTGACTTTCCGATTGATCGCGATCACGCGCGCGCCCTGGCCGGCGTCGGCGCGGCGTTCACCATCACTGACGCGACGGCTGAAGCAGACCGGTTTATGACTGAACACCCGCAGATCTTCGCGGCGGTCGAGATCGAATTGCTGCTTCCGCTGGTCGTTCACGAGCGGTTGATTGGTATTGTGTTGTTGGGGGAAAAGGCCAGCGGCGAAAAATTTACCGAAGAAGATTTGGAAACTCTCACCGCGCTGGCGCGTCACATCGCGGTAGGCATCAACAGCCATCATCTGCTGGCCGAAGTAAAGCGCAAAGCCGAAGAGAACCAGCGCCTGTACGAAGGTCTGCGCAAAATCTACAAAGAAACCGTGCACGCCTTTGCCGCCGCGATTGATATCAAGGATCGATATACGCAGGGACATTCAGTGCGGGTGGGTAAGTACAGCGAAGTCATCGCTCGCGAAATGGGCTGGAGCGACGACGAAGTCGAAGGCATCACCATCGCGGGTTATCTGCACGACATTGGCAAACTGATTGTCGATTTGAGCGTGATCAATTCACCTGAGCGGTTCAGTGCGAAAGATTCCAAAGAGATGAGTCGCCATCCCGCCGCGGGCTACGAAATCCTTTCGCCCATCAGTCATCCTTACGCCGATATACCGTTGATGGCGCGATATCATCACGAACGCCTGGACGGTAACGGCTATCCCGATGGCCTGAAGGGGGATGAGATTCCCGCCGGCGCGAAAATCGTGACCCTGGCCGATTCGTTCGACGCCATGACCACCGACCGGCCTTATCGCAAGAGGCTGCCACTCGCAGATGTTCTCGAAGACTTTCGCGTCAACACCGGCAGTCAGTTCGACCCGACCGTGGTCTGCGCTTTCTGTCGCGCTTTTCTGAAAGAGATTGAGGGGAAGAAGGAAAGGCGCTTGCTGAATCTGCTGAATAAAAACTACGGCGAGATAGAACGCGTCAGCCCGATGCTGAACCGAATGCTTTCTGAATTCGACGTCGCAGTCTCGGCCACCGCACACTAACCGCTACTTCGGCTGAATCCTTAACGTAAAACTGCAAATTCCAATCTTCTCATCCGGCTGCACGACCGTGCGCTGCTCGCGCGGCACTTCACGGCCCGAGATGAGCGTCGGGTTCCGGCCCTTGGCGGTGATCCAATACTTGCCCTGATCGTCGAACATCAAGGTGGCGTGGACGCGGCTGATTTCGGGATCGCCCTTCAAAGGGAGATCAACCGCGATCGTTCTCGAGCCCCGACCGATTGTAATTTCGGGCTTGGTTACCTTGATGACGGTTTGTCTAACCCCTTCACGCCACAGTTCAATCGAATAAAGTTCGACAACCCGGGGGCGCACGACGGTCACTTCGCCTTCGGTGTTGCCGCCTCCGGTCTCGTCCATTTCGGGGACCACAGCTTCGGTGGTCGCTGGAACCGCGGGAGGCGCGCTCGTCGTTGTTAATGCCGGACGTGCTGTGACCATCGTGTGACCGGTCTCGGTTTCATCCCAAACCGGTTGCACACGAAACTCGCCTTTGTTCAGGGTTCCATCCACGCGCAATTCGATTGCGAACGACTTTGTTTGTAACTGGACCGATCCGGCAAGCTCGCGCGCACGCTCGGAAAGGACGTGAAATAGTCCCTGCTCCAGCCCGCGCCGCTTATCGCCCTGCCATTCCTTATCATCGTCGTTGCTGAGATAGACGATGTACTCGCGCGGAATGTAGGTCGGACCGCCGGGCGGCGTGAACATCTCGCGCTGCATGCAAGCTTCGACCTCGCGCGCGATCTTGACGAGAAACTCTTCCCACACGCGACGCGGCTTAGTGTGCTCGTCCGCCTCTTCCAGAATGTCGTCGGTGGTCTCACCGTCGATCCAACGTCGGATTGATTCGATTAGGCCCATATTTTGGTGAATAGGATTAGTGAATAGTAAATCGTGAATCGTAAATAGAGAAGTGCCAAGGGATGATTTCTATTTACGAATCACGATTTACGATTTGCTGTTCTTAGTCAAATCTCAAATAAGTTCGATTAACCCAGCCGCGATCTGCTGAGTTTGGATCATCTTTTGGTCGCGAGTGTTGAAGCACCTGCACCTCACACCAGCTGCTGTTTGGCGGCATGGTCAGCACCTGCACGCGTGATCCCGATTCAGCCAGGCCGATGATGTCGGTCTGACGATTCGGCCCGGCGCGCAGATTAAGGTCGGTGGTTGTCACCGCCTGCCTTCCAGTGTCGGTGCTGGTCGTGGTTGTCTGCTGACCGCGATGTCTAATCAAGGACCGGACGTACGCGCCGGTGGCCACCAGCAAACCTGCGAAACATAACACGAGCGCCAGCCCAACCACGAAGTTTCGTCCGCGCCGCTGCGAGCCGGCCACCACCATCGATGCCGGCGATCGCTCAGGTGAACCGTTCCGCGCCGGGGGTGCGGTTGCCCGACCGGAATCAACCCCGGCCAGTTCAGCAGCAAGCGGATAAGACTGCGCGCCGCGGATCGGCACGACGATTCGCGGTCGCACGGCTGCATCGCCGGCAACCTGTTGTTGTTGCAGCTCGCGTGAAGTTTCGAAACGCGGCTTGGGCGGCGCCACGGCGGTGACGGGCTCATCGACCCGGAGTTCAGCGCTGATTCGATGCCGCGGTTGCGCGCCGGCTAGCGGCTGCGTCACGGGCATCGCCACGTCGTTCAGGTCTTCCCAGAATTCGCGGACAGTCTGATATCGATCGCCGGGGCGCGTTTGCGTTGCGCGTTCCAGCACCTTCAGCAATGAACTCGCCCATGGACGCAGCGAGATCGGCGCGGGCAATTCCGTAATCGGCTGATGCGCGAAGGTTCGGGGTGAGACGCCGCAGATCATGGTGTAGGCGGTCTTCGCCAACGAATAGATATCGGCCGCCGGGGTCAGCGAAAGCTTCAACGATCCGGTCGTGCTATCGAGCTGCGCGGTCTGCACTAACGGATTGTGTTCCGGCGCTGCATAAATATTGGTGCCGACGCGGGTGATTGCGCCGTCCGACCCGCCGAGGCGAGCGACACCAAAGTCGGCGATCTTCACCGTCTGTCTGTCGGATGTCAGCAGAAGATTTTGCGGCTTAATGTCGCGATGGATAACGCCACCTTCGTGTGCGTGGGCGAGGCCGGCGCAGACTTGCTGCAAATAATGTAGCGCCCGTTCGAGTGACAGCGTTTCGTTCCGGCAAAGCTTGGCGAGGTCGCCCCCGCTGAGATATTCAAGCACCAGGTAATGAAAGGCGGTGCCCTTCAGATCCAGAGCCGTCCCATGACCCAGACGACTGATGATGTTGGGATGGCGCACCCGGTCGAGCGCGACGGCTTCATTCTGAAAGTTCTGAATGAGAGTCTGTTCGAGCTCCGGATCCTGATAGCCTTGCAGCAGAACGTTTAGCGCCTTGATGACGACGCTGCGAAACCGTTCATCGGTGGCCGCGGTGTCGTGCGCCAGGTAAATCTCAGCGTAGCTGCCACGTCCCAGGCACTCTTCGATGTCATAGCGGCCGTCGAGTCTGCACTGGAGTAGCTTGAGTTCACTCATTGCGCGTGAGCGGCGTTACTTCAGAGGAGCTTCGCGCTTCAGACCGAGCGTTTCGTCGAGGATGCGGATGGCTTTGTCTTCAGCCATTACTGTCTGCTGTGATTGGGACGGTGAGGCCTTGTCCAGTTTCAAGGTGGCCGCGGCGTCAGCGAGCCTCACTTCAGAATCGAGCGATAGCGAAGGCCTGCTGTCTGACCTCAGATTGTTTATGGCGGCTTGAAATGCTTCTGAGGCCCCGCGGTGATCTCCCGTTTGCGTAAGAGCTCGGCCGTAGAGATACAGGAACTCAGGGTCCTTCGAATCAGTTGGCTTAGTTATCGACTCTTTCGTGAGCTGTAACTGCAGGTTGTCGGTAATCCATTTTTGCGGATCGGCGTCAACGACAGTCCGCTTCTCTCCAAAACTTGATTGCGGCGAGGGCGTTGGCTGCGCGTTCGCGATGGCCATTGTCACGTGACGCTGGCGCTGGTAAACCATGCCGGCATAAAACGCTCCCGCTGCGGCGACAACGAAAAGCAGAAACACCAGAAACCGAAAGATGCCACGCCCTGGGCGCGATCCAGTCGCCGCAACCGCGGCGGCCGGTTGCTGCTGGACGGAGGCCGTAGCAGGGAACGCTATCCGCGATGGCGGGGTCAATTGGGTGACACTGGCCGCGACGGGAGGCGGAGCCGACGGGATCTCGGTTGGCTCCATTTCGAAGGACATCGTGGACTCGTCCTCAATCGGGTGTCTTTCGAATTTCGGCGTGCCTACTTGAACTATTACGGCAGTGAGGTTGTCCTCGGCGCCGCGCTGATAACAGCGCCGCTTCATCTCTTCGCATACCTGGGCGGGCGTGCCTTCGCTGGTCAACAGTTCGCGGAGTTCATAGTCGGGAAGGTGACGCGTGATGCCGTCGGTACAGAGTAAGAAAGCGCTGCCATCTTCCACGTCGATCACTTTCATGTCGGCTTCGACCGAGTCCTCGGCGCCGAGCGCGCGGCTGATCACGTTCTTGCTGGGATGGTTGGCGGCCTGTTCGGGAGTCATGCGTCCGGCGCGCACTTCTTCTTCCACGATAGAGTGATCGTCCGTCTCGCGATTGAGATTTCCGTCAGGCGTCAGGCGGTAGAGCCGCGAATCGCCGACGTGGCCAATCGTCGCGCGATTGCCGTCAAGATGCAGCGCGACCACGGTGGTCGCCATCATCGAAAAGCGCGCGTTGTCCTGAGCCATTTGATGGATCGAGCTATTGGCGCGCTGAATCGCCAACTCCATCAGGTCTTCTACGTCCTCGCCGTCGTTGACTTTGTGTTGGAAGGCGTCGTTCAGGACGTCGACGGCGGTTTGCGATGCGACTTCACCGGCTTCGGCGCCGCCAACGCCGTCAGCCACGACAAAAATTCCGCGGGCCGCGTCGGCGAGATAAGAGTCTTCGTTGAGCGGACGCTTCTCGCTCAGGCCACGATCGGAAATGGATCCGACCTCAATTTTGTTTGACGGTGATGCAGTGCTCATTCGACTGCCTCCAAGGGAATCGAGCTTTCGGGCTCACGCGCAATGGTGGCGACGGCCCGCGCGTCCTGTGCATTGCGGTGTGAGAATGCCATCAGCATGCCCAGCATCCCGAAGCTGGTGATCAAACTAAACCCGCCGTGACTTACGAACGGCAGGGTAATGCCGGTCATGGGCAGCGCGCGCGTGATGCCGCCGATGTTGACCAAAGCCTGTATGCCGATGAAAGCGGTTAGCCCGGCGGCGCATAACTTGGTAAACATATCACGCGCGTCGATCGAAGTGCGAATTCCGGCGATCACGAAAATGATAATCGCCAGGATGACCAGCGCACCTCCCATGAGCCCCATTTCCTCAGCAATTGCGGCATAAACGTAGTCAGAGTCGGCGATGGGAATGACTTCGGGAAATCCCAGGCCGAGGCCGCGGCCGGTAGTTTTTCCGGAAGCAATTCCAAAGATGGCTTGCGCCGGCTGAAACGCCAACTTGTCGAACCAGATGTCCGTGTTGACGCTCTTCTTCATCGCTTCGCTCTGTTCGGCGAGCTCCTTCATGCGGGGGTCCTTGGCCAGGGCTTCGTCAAAATCCTTTTTCCACCACGAGGTCTCAGGCGACGGCGGATCAAATCCATCGAGCCAGAGATGGAACCGTTGCTGAATGCGCGAGGGCAGAGCGTGCTGCACCGGGCGAGCCAGAGTCGGAATGAGCGGAAACTTTTCCTGTATGTCCCGCGGCAACGCGCCGACCACGAGAATGGAAATTACGAGAAACACCGAGCCAACAAACACGAGCAGCTGCGGCCAGCGACGCACCGCCACCAAATAAAGAGTTGCGTAGGCGCCGCTGAAGATGAGCATCTGGCCAAAGTCCTTCAGGGCGAAGAAGGGAATGAACGGGATCGCCGCCATGACGACCAAAGGCACGATGTCGCGCGCGCGCGGAATGCCCCAATAGGTCCGCGCCAGGTCTTTGTAACGCGCCGTCAGAATGCCGGCAAATCCGAGCAGGAATGGAACTTTGGCTGGTTCCCAGGGCGTGGTGTTGCCGACGGCTTTGCCGGCGCTCGAACTGATGATGGCAACGCCCAAAGGAATTAGCGTCAGCAAGACTACGATAAAGCTGTTGCGCTGAATCCACGAAAGGAATTTGTCGTTAGCGCAGAACGCAAACGCGAGCGCGAAAGCAATCAGAGAGAGGACCGGAATCCAGGTATAGCTGGACGTGATTGCATTGCCGATTGAGTAGCTTGATTCTTTGACGGGAGCTTCCTGTTCGATGGGTGGCGGCGTCGCCGGTAATCCCATCATTTGTCGCTTGGCGGCATCGTAGTTCTGATTAACGTAACGCATTCGCAGCGTTTCGGTCTTCTCCTGACGCGCTGCCGCTTTGTTCCTCGCGTTGTATTCGGGATCGCTGTACAGGCGATATTGGACCAGCAGTCCGATTGAGAAAAGCAAAATCGCCGTCGTGAACAGGACCCAGTTGCCCCTGAACTTTCTAAATGCTGAGACCCACAAGGCCATCACGATGATGGGCAGGTACATCATCAGGTCGCGGGCCGCCCCAATCACTGAGGTGTTGTAGCCGCGCAGACTCGCCGCCCGGTGAATCGCGTAATAGCCGACGATTTCCGTGGCCGCCAGCGCGAGCAACAGCAGGATGTGTGATGAAAAGCGGTTACGCATTATTGGGGTCGACGTGTCGGCTGCTTTGGTTTCGCCGGTTGCGGATTTGCTCCGCCACCGAAGTAACCAAGATCCTTCGCCTTCAAAATCAATTGGGCAGCAATTGGCGCCGCGTTCTTGCCACCATAGAAACTGATGCCGGGACCCGGACCTTCAAGCAGCACCGCCATCGCGACTACGGGTTTATCCAACGGCGCAAAACTTAAGTACCAGGCATCGCTGCGCAGCTTGTCATAAAAGACGGTCTCTTCATGCTGGCCGATAATCTTGCCCTTGAAGTCCCTTTCAACCACGACCTTTTTCTGGGGCTCGCCGGTTTTTGGGTCGATCACCGGAATCGCCTTCTGGGCCGTACCGGTCTTGCCGCCGCTGCGAATACCTGCGGTTTTGACGGGCATCATCGCTGAGTTACCGGTGCCGCCTTCAGTTACGAGGTTCATGATGCCGCGGACTTGCGCGGCTTGATCCCGCGTCAGCACCTGACTGAACATTTGCGGCGGCTGGTTCAGCTCTATCTTAGGCTTCATCAGCCGGCCTTCGAGATTCGCCGCCACAGAGATCATCATAGCCATTTGAAACGGGGTCATCTGTGACGCGTAGCCCTGGCCGTAGCCTTCATACATGAGTTCGCAGCGCGACGAATGCGGACCAGCTTTCAACCATGATTCAGTTGGCGCGATGGCATTCTGGATAGCTCTGCTGCTGGCGTTCCAAATCTCCGGCTCGCGGCGGCCCTGGCCCTCGCCACTCACGCTGTCGTAGGCGCCGAGGCCGACCAGCTTCGCCGTATCGCGAATTTTCTCGCCGCCCAACTGCGTTCCAAGATAAGAGAAATAAATGTTGCTTGAATGCTGATAAGCCTGATCGATGCCGATGTTCCCGCACGCTTCGCAACCGCCGTTGTCATCTGTAATCGTCCGATTGCATCCCGCCGGCGTGAACCCTCCGCTGGTCGTGAAACGCGTGCTCTGCATGCCGTTGCGGAACGCCGCGTACATCATCAGCGTCTTAAACGTCGAGCCAGGAACGTAATATTCGTTTATCGATCGATTCAGGAGCGGCCGCTCTTTCCGATCATTGTTCAGCCTGATCCAGGCGGCTTCGTCGTCGTCTACCTGCTTGAGGCTGTAGGACGGATTGCTGTACATCGCGAGAACTTCGCCGGTTTGCGGATTGAATATCACCACCGCGCCATGATTGCCCTTCAATTGATCGACCACCGCCTGCTGTAAATCCTGATCGATCGTCAGCGTGTAGTCCTTGTTCAGCTTCTGCTCGACGGTTTGGCCCTTGAGAATTTGCCAGACCTCGGGAACGGCGCCGCTTTCCGCGCCGAAGAGCGCTCGCTCCAGGCCCGGTTCGCCGCGGTCGCTGCCAAAGAGATGTGCGAGGGCTGTGTCCAATGGATATTCGCGATCGATTTCGCCGCTGCCATTTTTCCGGTAGTAGGCCAGGGGCCGGCCTTTGCGATCGTAAATCCAACCCCGCAGTGTTGATTCGCTCAGCCGCCGGTTCCGCAAGTCCTTGTAGCTAAGCTCCTGAAACTTGGGATTGCGTTCGGCTGCGTAGCGCGCCCAGTAAACGTGAAAGCTGAAAACAAAAATCGCCGCCAGCGCGAACAGCCAGCGCCACGCGCGCAGACCGCGATTGGTCGTCGTGGCGCCGAGACGCTTGCGAATGTCTTTCGGCACACTGGACGGCGCTGTGTGAGCAGTGGGCTTCCGTGACAACCAGGCGCGCACAATCGACAGCAGCAACAACAATCCGACTACCGCGATGCCGATTACATAAATCAGCGTCAGCCACGCCGGGAGTTTCTCAGGCGGGGCGGCTGTCTGTAGTGGGGTTGGACTTTGGAAGAGAAGCAGTGTGAGCGATGTCATGGATTCTTTTTGCGAAGGCGAACCTCGACGTCGCCAAACGCCACGACATCGCCTTCTTCAATTGGGCGAGCCTCACCGTAGGGGATCCGCACGCCGTTGATGTGCGTGCCGTTGGTTGAGCCGGTATCGGCGACCACCAGATTATGTTGAATGTCCATTTTGAGGGCCGCGTGAACTTTCGAAACGCTGGGGTGATTTAGATGAATGTCGTTGTCGGTGCCACGCCCGACGTTTAGCCGGCGACCGCCGGACACGAAAATGAGTTCAATTTCCCTGGTGCTGTCCGGGAGATTAATTCGCGCCAGCATCGGCACCTCAGCTTTTTCAGCATGCGGCGGCGTAATCGGTTTGCCAAGCTTCTTTTCCAGGTCCCGCCGTTGGAGTTCTTCTTCGAATTCTCCAAAGGTCGGTTCGACTAAAATCCCTTTGGTGAAAATATCGACGTCAGTTTGGATGGTCACCGGCGCCATGGTGCGATAGCGATTGTCGTTAATGTGATCGATAGCCGCTGCGAGGATTTCAGTCTCAAGTCGCTTGGTGACTTCCGGCGGCGTCTCAGAATGGGTACCCCATTCCATCTTGAGTTTGAGATGATGGGGTGCAATGCGGCCCTGACCCTTCTCCTCACGCACGCGGCCATCGATCATCTGGTTCATGCGCAGAATGATTTGATCAGTGGTCAGTCCGCTGGCCGCTTCAACGGTTCGCCCGAGTTTGCGATCGACAACGTCGCCCACGCCTTCGAGCACCCGCCGCATTAGCTTCTCAGGCAAAATGGTGTCGCGCTTCGGCTTGAGTGACTGGGGTTTTGGTGACTGGTTCTGCTGGTCGGCCATGGATAAGGATACGATTAGGGCTCGGCTCAGGTTCGAGGGCTCAGACTGCAAAAGCATTTTAGACGAAACCATTAGATATGCGTACTCCGGAGCGGAGCGCGGGCGTCCCTGGCCGCATGAGCGCGCAGCGTGAACCAAGCTGAGCGTGCCCTGCACGCTTGCGGGCAAGGATGCCCGCGCTCCGTTTTGTGGCGCTTATCTGTGCCGGCTCGCCTCGTAAAGCAGAATGCCGGCCGCCACGGCAACGTTCAGACTCTCAGTCTCACCCCTCATCGGAATCTTAACGGCGCCATCGGTCAGCGCCATTTCCTGAGCGGTCAGGCCCTCCGATTCCGCGCCCATGACAATCGCCGTCGGCTTGTTCCAATCGACGTCGGTGTAGCTTTTCTTTCCATCAACATCAGCGCAAATCGTTTGAATGCCTGACTGGCGACACCAATTGATTGCCTGCGAGAAATCATCTCCAGTCCAAATCGGCAGACGAAAAGCCGACCCCATCGCCCCGCGCAGTGCCTTCGGCGAAAAAGGATCGGCAGTTCCCTGCGTCGCAATCACTCCGGTGGCGCCGGCCGCTTCGGCGGTGCGCAGGATAGCGCCGACATTCACGGGGTTGTTGATGCGATGAAGAATGACGAGCAAGGGATTGTCACTCGCCGCAACTGCTTGATGTCCAGCCGCAGGTCGCTGCGCAATGACAATGATTCCCTGGGGCGTTTTGGTGTAAGAGATCGATTCCAGCAGTTTTTCGCTAACCGAAGCCGTCTTGGCCGCAATGCTTTCCAATTCGTGAATCAGATTCGCCGCTCGATCCTTCCGAGTTAGTTGTTCAGAGTAAATGACAGACTGGATCTGCAGACCGGAACGCAGTGCTTCTTCACACAAACGCAGCCCTTCAAGATAAATTGAATCGTCGACCTTTCCATCGCGCACGGCGCGCGCATGACGCAGCAGGGAATTGTCGCGACTGGTGATCTTCATCGCTTAGAGTCGGGCTACTGCCCGGCACGATCGGAAGCGGGCGGCAGGCCGCTTCCAAAACGGTTGCTGAAACTAAACTCCAATCTCGGCCCAAATCGGCCAATGATCGGACACGTTGAGAGGCCTGGCGACGCCCCAGCGACCTGTCGACACACCTCGGACGAAGATCCAGTCAGCGTGAAACCGCAGCCCGGCGCCGCGCCAGGTCGGAATATTCGTCGGGAACGGCGTGGTGAAATCATGTGACTCCATCAACTTGCGAATTTCCACGGCCTTCTGTTTTGAGAGCGTGTTGAAGTCGCCGAGGATAACCACCGGCCCTTCGTGTTTTTGTGCCTCAGCCAGCACGGCTTCAGTTTGTTGGTGCTGATTATCGAGCGGTCCGTGCGGATCAATGTGAACATTGAAAATCCGAAGGCTTTGATCGTTGAAGTCTATGCTCGCGGCCATCGCCAAACGTGGTCGCCAGGCGCAGTCATGCCACGGCAAATCGAGACGCGCGACGTGCGCGAGCGGCTGGCGACTCAGCATCGCGACGCCCATGTCGGCATCTTCATCGATTCCAACTTGCTCTTCGAAGTTGAGCCACCATTCGCGTTGCTTGGGTAGAATTCCGCGGGGCAAGCCGACGCCGACGTGCACGTAGGGCAAGTCCAGCTCGCGGGCGAGTTGTGCCGCCACATGTTGCCCACCGGCTCGCGCGGTCGCCTTGTCGGCTTCCTGCAGCGCCAGAATATCCGGGGGCGGTAACAAAGAGTTGTTCGAGAAAGCTGCGGCGGCAGTCCGAATGTTTTGGGCTACGGCCTCCGCGCGGTGCGTGGGAAAGTTATAGCCGACCTTTCTCATCAATCCGGATGAGATCAGTCCGCTGCCAACTGCGTAACGGATGTTGTAGGACGCCAACACCAGCCGGCCAGGATTGTTCCGTGGAGGGAATTCCTGACCACTGATTTCAATTCGCTGATGTGACGCTGGAAGATCAGCCATTGATGACTCACGCTAGGCAGCGCTCATCATCATAACTGAAAATTCAATGCCGCGACGGTGTTGTGCGGGTGAAGCCGGGCAATCACGCTCCGGCCGGGACTGCGCCGTCATCTTCAATCTTCGTATGAAAGCGCACCGTACCCTGAATGATTTCCTCAAGCGCGATACGGGTCGGCTTGTGCTTCGCTTGGTCGATTTCGATACGTGGGCGAGCGCCGCGTTGCAGTTGTTTGCTGCGTTTGGCCGCGAGAATGATGAGTCGATATTTGGAATCGATTTCAGGGGGTGGCGCTTGTTCAACTAATTCGTCTAATTCTTGTTCTGCCATAATCGTCTAAGTTTATCTCCACTAATGTTTTACCACAGGTTAGGGGCATTAGCCCAAGCGTGAGCGCGGGCTTCATTTTCGGGTTTCGATCATAAAGTCGCTGAGCCCTCCCTCACGGTCGGGCTACTGCCCCGTCGCCGCCGCTCCGGGTTCTGACACGCCGAAATCATCGAGGGCGTCCTTTAGGGTAATCTGCTGTCGCTCGCGCCGCGCGCGTTCGGCGTAAATCACTGCGGCCAACTGTTGCGAGGCGCGATTGATATCGTCATTAAGAATTACGTAATCGAAGTGTTCGTACTGCGCAACTTCTCCAGGTGCGCCTTTCAATCTGCGTTCGAGATCGGCGGCCGAATCAGTCGCCCGGGCCACGAGCCGATTGCGCAGCAGTTCGAATGATGGCGGCAGGATGAAAATCGAAATCGCATCCGGGACCTGCCGGCGAATACTCTCAGCACCCTGAACGTCAATCTCAAGAATTATGTCGCGGCCCGTGCGCCGCTCACGCTCGACCTGCCCGGCGTTGGTTCCATACAGATGCCCGTAGACATCAGCCCACTCAAGAAATTCGCCGCGGGCTATCATCGCCCGAAAGGCCGGCTCATCGACAAAGAAATATTCGCGTCCATTTTCTTCAGCGCCGCGTGGCGCGCGGGTCGTGTACGAGATTGAGAGCCCCAGACCCGGCACCATCTTCAAAGCTCGGTCGATGAGCGTGCCCTTGCCGCCGCCTGACGGAGAGCTAACCACGATGAGCATGCCCCGGCCCACCGTGGGCGTGGCTTCGTTTTTGGTTGGCTCACTCGACATTCTGTACTTGTTCCCGCAGTTTCTCGACCTCGGCCTTGATTGCGAGACCGGCGTCTTTGATTGTGATTTCGGTCGACTTTGATAACACGGTATTCGCTTCGCGATTCAGTTCCTGCAAGAGAAAATCAAGTCGTTTGCCGACCTCACCGCCGCCATTGATGGTGACACGAAATTGCTCGAGGTGGCTGCGCAGCCGCGTCAGTTCTTCGGTAATGTCGCTGCGATCGGCGAGATAGGCGACCTCCTGGGCCAGACGGCCGGCGTCGACTTCCACCATCTGGCTATCGCCGCGCGCCAACATCTCAGTGATCCTTTTCTGCACGCGTTGCCTATATGCGTCGAGAATATGCGCCGCATTGTCTTCAATCACGGGCAGCTCAACTTCGATCTTCGCCAGCCGCACGCGCATCTCTTCCGCCAGAGAAGCACCTTCAACGGCGCGCATCTTTTCGAGATCATCGAGAGCGTCGTTGAGTGCGCGCATTACGCCATCGGCCGTAGGTTCATCCAGCCCACTCCGCGCCGGACCCAAAGCACCGGGCAGGCGCGTCAGCGTGTTGATGTCCACGCCCCCGGCGAGATCGAATTCGCTTTGAATATCCCGCAGTGCCTTGATGTATCCGGCGATCAGGTTGCGATTGATCTCGTAGGTGGCTTCGCCTGAACGTTCAAGATTGATGCTGACATCGACGCGGCCGCGGGACAGCCGGTTGGTGATCAGCTTCCGAATGTTGATCTCCAGCGGCGCCAGTTCCTGGCTCATGCGCAAATGAATGTCGAGGAAGCGATTGTTTACGGTTTTGATTTCAACCGTGGCATTGAAGGCATCGCCGGTCGCTTTACCGCGGCCAAATCCAGTCATTGATTTCATAATGGTGAGCAGTGAGCTGTCAGCAGTGAGCAGTAAAGCAACATGATTAGTTAAGGCTTTTGCGTAATCCGTAAGTGACTGCAAGGCATTCGTCAACGCACGCCTCGATGTTCACAACAGAACTACGGTCGAGATATCCAATTCTCGTAACGATTTCAAGCTGTGTAGCGAGTTCGTTGAGTGATCCTATCGCAACACTTAGATAGTTTCGGAATTGAACCGTTGAAGGGCCAGCAGTGCCCTCAGCAATGTTCGAAGGCACGGAAACTGCGGCTCGGCGCAGTTGTGAAGTTAGTCCGTAGATCTCTTCGCGCGGCAGCTTTCTGGTTAGATCGTAGATTTGTTCCACTAGATCCATCGACTTTTGCCAGGCGACCAATTTCTTGTGGGGTTTCTCCATGATCCCTCCTTCTTCAAACTGCTTACCGCTCACTGCTCACTGTTTCCATCTCTTCTTCATCGGCGAATTGCAATTCGTAAAGTCGCTGGTACTGGCCGCCGCGCGCCAGCAGTTCCGCGTGAGTTCCTTGTTCAATAATTTTTCCGGCTTCGAGTACCACGATGGAATCGGCGCGGCGAATTGTCGATAGGCGATGTGCGATTACGATCGTGGTGCGATTGCGAACCAGGTTTGAGATCGCGCTTTGCACCAACTGTTCCGACTCGGCATCCAGCGCCGAGGTGGCTTCGTCGAAAATTAACACGGGCGCGTCCGTTAACACAGCGCGCGCAATGGCCAGGCGCTGCCGCTGTCCGCCCGAAAGAAAAATGCCGCGCTCGCCAATGATGGTGTCGTACCCCTCGGGTAGCTCATTGATGAACTCGTGCGCGAAAGCTGTGCGCGCAGCGTCTTCGATTTCTGCATCAGTAGCGCTCGGCCGCCCGTAAGTGATGTTGTATCGCACGGTGTCGTTAAAGAGAACTGTCTCTTGCGTAACCAGGGCAATCTGCCGGCGCAGGCTGGCCAGTTTTGCGTCGCGAAGATCAGTCGAATCCCACAGCACTTCACCGGAAAGTGGATCATGAAACCGCGGCAATAACTTCGTCAGAGTTGATTTGCCGCCGCCCGATTCACCGACCAGCGCCACCATCTTTCCTGCCGGCACCGTCAGATTAATGTCACGCAGAATTGGACGGCCTTCTTCAGCGTAGTTGAAGTCAACGTGACGAAATTCAATTTGTTGGTGAAGCGGGGCCAGGTCGATTGCGTTGGGCTTCTCGGCAATCTCGGCGTGCTCGTCCATGACTTCCCACACATGCTGGGCCGCGGCCAATGCCTGTGAAAACGAATTCTGCAAACGCGAAAGCTTGCGCATCGGATCGTAGCTGCGCACGAGGAGCACGACGAAAGTAAAGAACTGTGCCGTGTCGTTGCGACCGAGTCGGATTTCTCTTTCGCCGAAGAATATCAGCACGACCGCAAACAGGACCCCTATTAATTCGATAATCGGCGGGGACATGCCCGAGATGCTCGCCGAGCGCAGGTGCGCACGCTTGATTCGTTCAGCCACCCTGGCGAACCGCTGACGCTCTCGCTCTTCACCTCGGTATGCTTTGACGATCTGATGATTAGCGAGGGCCTCCTGGGCAGTGTCCGTGAGGCGCTTGCTGCCTTCGAAGGATTCCCGCGCCAGCCGGCGCAAGGCGCTGCCGAATTTCACGGTCAGCAGCACGATGGGTGGCGCGATGATTAACGAGCCGAGCGTTAATCGCCAGTTGACATACAACGCCGCCCCGAGGAACACGATCAACGTGAAGCCCTCGCGCAATGCGTCGCGCAGGGTGTGCGTCACCGCAGTCTCAATCGCAGCCGCGCTCGAAATCAAGCGCGAGACCAGATAGTTTGTGCGATGTCTTTCAAAGAAGCTGGCCGATTGCGCCAAAAGGTGGCTATACAGTTCCTGACGCAATCGCAAGATGGCAGACTGGCCGATACTGGCCATCCAGTACGTTGAGAGATATTCGGCGATGCCCTTGACGACGGTGAAGGTAATCAGCAGCAGGGCAATCACGCGCCAGGCTGCGAGGCCCGATGGGGGAATTATTTTCTGCCAAATGAAAAGCGAGTTGGCGGTCTGACTGCCGCCCTTCCCGAACACCTGGTTCATGATCGGGATCAGCAGCATCGTGGTGGCGCCGTCCATCAGGCCGACCACAATCATCGCAAGATTTGCAGCAGCGAAGGTTCCAGAGTGAGGCAGCAGGTACTTTAGCAGCCGACGAAGATCGCGCATCTTGAATCGATTCTTCGATCGTTTACAGGGAAGGACAACAGAGCCCGCGCACGATTACGAAATGGCACTATACTGACCGCAATCGTTTGACGTCAAGGCGCAGGCTCCGACATACTTAGGCAGAAACCCCTTGCGTTAACTGGCTTTACCGACTCTCTGCCTCGGTCACGGGATTGATTCGAGACAGCCCAGGACAACAATGGTGGATCCAGAACCTACAAGCACAAACGCCAAAAAATTGATGATCGTCGACGACGACGCCGACATGCGCACGTTGCTCGCCGAATACTTTCGCCGCTTGGGATTTGAGGTGACTGAGAAAGAGAGCGGCCAGGCCGCGCTCCAGTCGGCGACCGGCACCCGGTTCGATTGTTTCATCTTCGATGTTGCGATGCCGGAAATGTCCGGAATCGAACTGCTCAAGAAGCTGCGAGAACGTGGAGTCGAAACGCCGACACTTTTCCTGACTGCGCACGATTTGCTTGACGACCGCGTAGCGGGGTTCGAGGCCGGAGCCGATGATTATCTCGCCAAGCCGTTCAGCCCGCGCGAACTTGAATATCGGGTCGAGGCATTGCTGCGTCGCAGCCAGGGGATCGCCAAACAGAACGGCAACGAGGATCGTCTGGAGATTGGCGACCTGGTTGTCGATCGGCGCCGTCACGAGGTTTCGCGCGCGGGCAGCAAGATCGATTTGACGCCGTTGGAATTTCAGATTCTCGACCTCTTGGCGTCTGAGCCCGGACGTGCCTGGTCGCGCAACGATTTACTCGATCGCGTTTGGAGCACGGAATACGAAGGTTATCAACGCAATATCGATCCGCACATTAATCGCCTGCGGAAGAAACTCGAGAACGATCCCAAGAATCCACATTACGTGCTCACCGTGCGCGGGGTTGGATACAAACTCAACGAGAACCCTTGATCACCGGGGCACGAAACTACTCCCGACTGCATCCTACTGGGTGATTATGTTTCGTCTGAGCATTGCGTTTGCGCTTTTGCTACTCCTCACGCCGCTGCGGATTAATCAGGCAATTGCCCAGGACAAATCTGTTCAATCGAATGCGACGGTGCATCTGCACTGGGGAGCGCGGACTGGTGTGTCGCGCTATCGCCTGCAATTGGCGGTCGATCGCGAGTTTCGCGACATCGTTTTCGATCGCATCGTCAACGGTACCGAGACTGAGGTTAAAGATCTGGCCGCAGGGAAATACTTTTGGCGAATTGCAGCGCTGACCAAGACGGGACTCGGAGAATTCTCGTCAGCGGCAGGCATCGACATTCCGCCTGCGGCCACCGACGATCCAGTTCTGGCTAAGCCTACGCCGTCTCCGCTCACGGAACGGCCGCGGACAGTTTCGGTAAGAACTGTCGGCGGATGGCGCGCGGCGGTTGGTGACGTAGCTCGCCCGGTGGTCGCGCATTTGCGCGCTGCCGACAGCGTCGAAATCGTAGCCACGAACAGCAACGGGGTAACCTTCGCGCTCGACTCGGCCAACGGCATTCAATTGTGGAGCGCGCGACGGCCGACCAACGTACCGGCGGCTCAGCTCATTCCTCCGCTGACAATTCGCGCGGCGGATGGGCTCGACGATGTTTTGGTATTTGACGGGCGAGTCGCAATCAAGATCGAGGGTAAGTCCGGACGCGAGTTATGGCATACGGAATTGCGCTCGCTGCCATCATCCGCGGTTGTTGGCGCTGATGCCGGCGGCGCAATCATAGCGGTCATCGACAACACACAGCGGCGGTTCCTGGCGCTCAATGGCGTCACCGGCCAATTGATTTCGGAAGTTACTTTGACGGGTCGCGTCGTCGGCAGTCCTGCGGCGACCATGGATCACGACGGGCAATTTTTCATTGCTTATGACAACGGTGTCATTGAATTGCGCGATAAATCTGGGACGTTGATTCGCTCGGGCTCCGCCGCAAGTCCCGCTACGACCGGACCGCTGGTTGTCAGAGGCAGACGCGATGAGGTGATTAAACGGCCGGACATGATTCTCATCGACACGCGCGAAGGCTTGACCGGCGTGACGGCGGGAGACCTGAAGGCGCTGGGCAGAGTGACAGGCAAGGAAGAAGCGTCGCGCGGCACCCTGGTAGCCGCAGACCTCGACGCCGACGGTGTGCCTGAGGTGCTGGTGACGACGCAGAACGGATATCTGCTGGCCATCCACAGCGAAAACGGCAAACTCATGTGGGAAACCAGCATTAACGAAACTCCCCAGGGCGTCGCTTTCACCGATCTCGACGGCGACAATGTGCTGGATGTAATCATGACGACGGCCACCACCTTCGCGACCGCGTTGTCCGGACGCGACGGCTCGCCAATCTGGAAAGATGCTGATCCCCCGGAATCGGCAGCCAATCATGCGGCCGCATTTCAAACCAGAGGATTGGTCGCGGTGCCAACCGTGTCGGGTATTCTGGTGGTAGCGAGTGACACTTTGCACACCGGTTTGCGCGCAATTGAATTTCCAAAACCCCGCGTTCGACCGTAACCGGCTCGTGCCGTACAATGCCTTTTAGTTTTATTGCGCGATGCTCTGGTATACGGGAAGTGGATTGTTGGTTCTTTGGGCTGTGCTGACCTTTGTGATGCACAAAGGCGGCGCAATTCACATACTCTTGTTCCTCGCGATTTCCTTTTACTCAATTCAGCTCGCGCAGGATCTTCGGACCAGGGAATACAATAGGAACGCGCGTAAGGAACACTGAGAGATCAGAGGTTAGAGGTTAGAGATTAGAGATTAGTTCTTCTTATTACTTCTAACATCGACTATGTCGCTCTGAGGTTGAGAGGTAGTAACAAGAACTAAGTTCTGGAAGGATTACTTCTGATTCGTAAAATCCCGCCAGGAGTTTAGAAACTAGAAGTTGATGATGCATTCCTCTACTGACCTCTAAGCTCTGATCTCTAACCTCTGCTCTCTAACCTCTACTCTCTTCGCCCTCCGTTAAAACT
>JBIOZK010000018.1:0-19628 GCA_044870975.1 Pyrinomonadaceae bacterium | reverse complement strand
TAATTTGCGTTTGCTCGAGCTGATGTGACCACGCAAATTAACAATTTGCGCTACTCATGAGTCTCAGATGAAGAAACGGCGGCAATTCCTGTTTCAGTTTACAGCGGGTCTCATGTTTGCCCGGGTGGCGCATGGTGAGCGTCTACCTTCATCGTTTAAGAGAGCGGTCTCACCCAAACCCTACGGACCAACACCCTCGGCCAGACAGCTTCAATGGCACGAGCTCGAGTTTTATGGCTTTCTACATTTCACGGTCAACACCTTCACCGATAAAGAGTGGGGATATGGTGACGAAGATCCCGCGCTTTTCAATCCGAGCGACTTTAATGCGGATCAAATTGTCGGCGTCGCCAAAGAGTCAGGCATGAAGGGATTGATCTTAACCGCGAAACATCATGACGGCTTCTGTCTGTGGCCTTCGAAATATACCGAACACTCGATTAAGCACAGCCCCTGGAAAAATGGGCAGGGCGACATGGTGAAGGAAATATCAGATGCCTGCCGCAAGCACGGCCTCAAGTTTGGCATCTATCTATCGCCCTGGGATCGAAATCGTGCGGACTATGGCCGCCCGGAGTATCTGACCTACTTCCGGAATCAACTTCGCGAGTTATTGACCAACTACGGACCCGTCTTCGAAATTTTTCTTGATGGCGCGAACGGCGGCGATGGCTTCTACGGCGGCGCGCGCGAAACCCGACGGATCGATCGCGAAACCTATTATGACTGGCCGGCGACCTGGCAAATGGTGCGCAAGCTTCAGCCCGACGCTTGTCTCTTCAGCGATGCTGGGCCCGATGTGCGTTGGGTGGGGAACGAGCGCGGCCTTGCCGGCGAGACCTGTTGGGCGACTCTCAACGCGAAAGACTTCGTCCCCGGCCGGGCTGATGAAAAGCGCTTGAATCATGGTGACCGCCCCGGGGCAGCCTGGGTACCCGCCGAGTGCGATGTTTCGATTCGACCGGGATGGTTTTATCACAGGTCAGAAGATGCGAAGGTGCGGACGCCGCAGAACCTGGTTGACATCTATTACGCCTCGGTTGGTCGCGGCGCGTCGATGCTTTTGAATCTGCCCCCGGACCGGCGTGGCCGAATCAATGAGAATGATGAAAGATCGCTGAAAGAGTTTCGCCGGATTCTCAACGCTACCTTTGCAAACGATCTGGCTCAGGGTTCGCGAGTAACCGCCAGTAATATTCGCCGTGGCGACAAACGCTTTCTGCCTGCAAATGTCCTGGATAACCGGCGCGACACTTACTGGGCCACTGATGATGACGCGCGGACGCCGGAACTAGTCATCGATATAAAACGCGAGGTGAGCTTCAACGTCGTGCGCCTGCGCGAATATCTGCCGCTCGGCCAACGCATCGAAGCATTCGGGCTCGACGTTTGGCGAGACGGCCGCTGGGCAGGCTTCGCTGATGGAACCAGCATTGGCAATTGTCGTCTGCTGCGTAAGCAACCGGTGACTACTTCCAAAGTACGACTGCGCATCACGCAAGCGCCGGTGTCTCCAGCAATTTCCGAGTTTGCGCTTTTTTCTGAATCACGATAAAGACATCCGCCAATCATGAAGAGCCCGAAAACCGTTAACCGTCGCAATTTCCTGAAGAGCAGTGGCACAGGACTTACAAGTCTCGCTCTCATTCCGCATCTTGAGTCGCTCGCTAATACGCAGTCGCCAACGCTTGGGCGGCGCATTTTTGCTCTCAATCATGATTGGCTCTTCAGCGAAAAGAATCTTCCCAACGCCACGCGGCCTTTATTCAACGACGCGGGTTTCAAACGCGTGACGATTCCGCATACCAACAAGATGTTGCCGTGGCATGGCTTCGACGACAAGGAGTATGAGTTTGTCTCCGTCTATCGCCGCCATTTCCGGCCGCCTGTCGCTTTGCAGAACCAACGCGTCTTTGTTGATTTCGGCGGCGTCATGACGGCTGCCACGGTTTGGATCAATGGAAAGAAGCTGGGTGAATATCGCGGCGGCTACACGCCGTTCAGTTTTGAACTGACGCAGCACATTAACTGGCGCGGCGATAACGTTCTGGCGGTCGAGGTTGATTCAACCGAGCGCAAAGACATTCCGCCCTTCGGAAATCGCATCGACTATTTGACCTTCGGTGGGATGTACCGCGACGTGCAGCTTCGCTTCGTCAATCAAACCTTCATCGAAAATGTTTTCGCCAAGCCCATCGACGTGCTTAGCGCCAACCGCAGCGTTCAGGTGAGAGTCTTTCTCGACGAATCGCAGAAAAGTGACGCACTGCTCACCCTCAACGCAGAACTGCGGGACGGCAACCGGGTCATAGCCAGTCAACGCAAAGAGATCGTCAGCGAAGGACTGCATTACGATCTGACTCTCACAAACCTGGGTGCGGTGGACTTGTGGAGCATCGATCATCCAAAACTCTACGAGGTGCGGGTAACGCTTACGGAGAGTGGCCGAGTCAGGGATCGTGTCGATCAATATGAAACGCGTATCGGCTTCCGCGAAGCGAAGTTCACGCCTGAAGGCTTCTACCTGAATGGCAAGCACTTGAAGCTACGCGGCTTGAATCGTCATCAGACCTTTCCGTTTACCGGTCAGGCGATGCCGGCGCGCGTGCAGAAACGCGACGCGTGGATTCTGCGAAAGGAACTCAAGTGCAACATCGTTCGCACATCGCATTATCCGCAGTCACCTCATTTTCTCGACGCTTGCGATGAATACGGGCTGCTGGTGTTTGAAGAAATTCCCGGCTGGCAGCACATCGGCAATGAGGATTGGCAGAAGCTCGCCCTGGAGTACGTCGATAAGATGGTGCGCCGCGATTGGAACCATCCGTCGATCATTCTTTGGGGCGTGCGTATTAACGAATCGGGCGACAACCACGATCTCTACACGAAAACAAATGCGCTGGCGCATTCGCTCGACGATTCGCGGCCGACGGGCGGCGTGCGTTATCGCTACAACTCGGAACGGCTCGAAGACGTTTTTACCATGAATGATTTCGGCTTTCCCTTGCGTCCGCCGAATCATCCGCTTTATCTCAACACCGAATTCAACGGCCACATGTATCCGACGAAGCGCAGCGACAATGTCGAGCGCCTGCGCGAACACACGCACCGCCACGCGCGGGTGCACGACCAACTGGCGTCGGATGCCAGGTACGCGGGTGGCCTCGGCTGGTGCGCGTTCGACTACAACACGCATGACGAATTCGGCTCCGGCGATCGCATCTGTTATCACGGCGTTTCGGACATCTTTCGGATTCCCAAGCCGGCCGCCGGATTCTACAAATCACAATGCGACCCGGCGGAAGAGATTGTGCTTGAACCTGCCTTTGATTGGGCGCGCGGCGATGAGAACGAAACGTTCACCAATGCCCTCACCTGCTCAAACTGCGAGAAGCTGAAGTTTTATATCGGGGATAGATTGATCGCTGAAGTCGAACCCGACCGCAAGACTTATCCGCATTTGAAATATGCGCCGTTCGCGGCGAACCTGCACGACGGCATCGGCAAAGCCTGGGCCGATTTGCGCATTGAGGGTTACATCGGAGGGAAAAAAGTCATTGAGAAAAGGATGTCCGGCCGCGGCGCGGATCGACAGCTGCTCGTCGAAGCTGACGATAAAGAGTTGCTTGGCGACGGCATCGACATGACCCGGGTGGTGATGAAGGTCACTGACGAATTCGGCGCCGTGCGTCCGTTCGCCAACGGCCCGATCACGCTTTCGATCGAAGGTCCCGGTGAAATCATCGGCGAAAATCCTTTCGCACTGTTTGGTGGGGTGGGTGCAGTTTGGATCAGAACCAAACAGAGTCCCGGGACCATTCGACTTACAGCGAAGCACCAGACGTTGGGCGCGAAGACGCTGACGTTTGCCGTGAAGCCGTTTCGGGCAACGTTAATCTGATCGTTTAGAGGCGGGCTACTGCCCGCCCCGATTCGTTAGAGGATGGCGGGGAGTAACCCGCCTCTAAACAGGATCCCAGACCTGAGAGATGATAAATATGCGCAGTCACATTAGCTTACTAATCAGCATTTCAATCGTGCTCTTCGCGACGGTGTTGCCGACCGCAGTCACGCGGACCGCTACCGGGCAGAATTCCGCATCCACTTACAACGTGCGTTCCTTTGGCGCGAGGGGCGACGGCAAGCAACTCGACACCATTGCGATCAATAAGACAATCGAAGCTGCCGCGACCGCGGGTGGCGGCACCGTTTACTTCCCGGCCGGCGACTATCTCTCAACCTCGATCCGTCTCAAGAGCAACATCGCGCTTTATCTCGATCAGGGCGCCACGATCATTGCGGCCGAAACCACTGCCGAGGCCAGGTACGATTTGCCTGAGCCAAATCAGTGGGACGCGTATCAGGATTTTGGTCACAGCCATTGGCACAACAGCCTGATTTGGGGCGAGAACCTACAGAATGTTTCGATCAACGGGCCCGGCCGCATTTGGGGCCGCGGTTTGGTGCGCCTCGGAAGCCAATCGCGCACCGCTGAACAGAACGCCGCGCTGGCTAACCTGCCGGGCGAATCGCGCGCCGGCCCGTACGGCTTCCCGAGTAAGCGCGATGCTGTCGAACCCGGCTGGGGCAACAAAGCGATCGCGCTCAAGCTGTGTCGTAACGTGCTCATCCGCGACATCACCATCCTGCACGGCGGGCACTTCGCGATTCTGGCAACCGGCGTCGACAATCTCACGATCGACAATGTGAAGATCGATACGAATCGCGACGGCATCGATGTCGATAGTTGTAAGAACGTGCGCATCTCAAACACGATGGTCAACTCGCCCCTGGACGACGCGATTTGTCCGAAGAGTTCGTTCGCGCTCGGTTACGCCCGTGCGACTGAGAACCTCACTATCATGAATTGTCAGGTCAGCGGCTATGTCGAAGGCACTCTGCTCGACGGCACTTTCAAGCGCGAACCGCAGCGGGCCTCAGGAGATTTCAGCAGTCCGATGGGACGAATCAAGTTCGGCACCGAGTCGAATGGCGGCTTCAAGAACATCACGATTAGCAATTGCGTTTTTGATTATTCTCGCGGCATCGCCTTGGAAAGCGTCGACGGCGCCTTGTTGGAAGATGTAACGATTACCAATATCACGATGCGCGAGATCACCAACGCGCCAATCTTCATGCGTCTCGGATTCCGTGGCCGCGGACCGAAGGACACCACGACCATCGGCGCCCTGAGACGCATCATCATCAGTAACGTAGTGGTTTACAACGCCGGCGCCGCCATCTCTTCGATCATCGCCGGCATTCCCGGCCATCCGATCGAGGACGTCACCTTGAGCAACATCAGGATTTACGCGATGGGAGGCGGCACCGAAGCCCAGGCCGTCCGCGAACTGCCTGAGAAAGAGGACGGTTATCCTGAGCCAACCATGTTCGGTGACACTCCGTCAGGCGGCTTCTTCATTCGCCACGCCAAAGGCCTGCGAATGGATCAGATTTCGGTAAGCTATCTGAAGGACGAACTGCGACCGGCCTTTGTGTTGGATGATGTGATTGGCGCTGATTTTTCGCGCGTGAAAGCGCAGCGGGCCAGCGCGGCTATCTTCGTGTTGAAGAATGTCCGGGACTTTAGCGTTCACGACAGTTACCCAATACCCGACAAGCGATTTGAGAGCGCCAAAGGCGAAAGGTTTTGATTGAGCAGATGAGAATCGGCGACAATATTCGATATCAGCTAATTATCGCGCTGATCATTAGCACGGTTATTCTTGGCGTCTTGTCCGCTCCGATAATTGCGCAGCGGGCCAACAGCGTGCGCGTCACCGCCTCGTTTGATTCCGACTGGCTGTTCCTGAAAGACGATGCGCCGGGCGCCGAGAAAAATGAATTCACCGATGCGTCCTGGCGCAAGCTTAACGTGCCCCACGACTGGAGCATTGAAGGGCCGGCTGATGAAAAGAACTCGACGGGCCAGGGCGGCGGCTTCATGCCGTCAGGCGTCGGCTGGTATCGAAAACATTTCACCGTCTCGAGCGAGATGCGGGACCGTTTGGTCTTTATCGAGTTCGATGGCGTGATGGCCAACTCCGACGTTTGGATTAACGGCTTCCATTTGGGCAGACGTCCCTACGGTTACGTTAGCTTTGGTTATGAACTGACGCCACACATCAACTTCGGCAAGGACAATGTGATCGCCGTTCGCGCTGACACTTCGGCGCAGCCCGCATCGCGCTGGTACACGGGGGCTGGAATCTATCGACATGTGCGTTTGGTCATTAAAGATGCAGTTCATATCCCTGAGTGGGGCACCTTTGTTTCCACGCCGAATGTCACGGACAAGCAAGCCGTCGTCAAAGTCACGACTGAAATTATTAATCAATCGGCCGCGGCGAAATACGTCTCGCTGGAAGTCGATTTGATATCACCAGCCGGCAAGCTAATCGGCTCATCCAGTTCTGCCGCTCAAAAGCGATTGCCCGCTAAACTCGAACCCAATCAAACTAGCAAGCTCGAGTTAGAGATGCGCGTCGCGAATCCGCAGCTTTGGCAACTTGGCGCGGGCAGACGTTATCAAGTGACGGCGCGAATTCGGTCGAACGGCAAGACTCTCGACGATGAAACAGTCACTTTCGGATTTCGCGAATTTCATTTCGAGCCGGCAACGGGTTTCTGGCTGAATGGTCAAAACCTCAAAATCAAAGGCGCCTGTTTGCATCACGATGGCGGAGCCTTTGGCGCTGCGGTGCCGCTGGCCGTCTGGGAATACCGTCTGAAGGAATTGAGAAAGTTGGGCGTGAATGCGATTCGCACGGCGCACAATCCGCCCTCGCCCGAGTTTCTCGATCTAACCGATCGCCTGGGTTTCATCGTCATGGATGAACTGTTCGATCAATGGACGGTGGCCAAGAACCCTTACGACTATCATCTGTTTTTCAATGAGTGGTCGAAGATTGATTTGCGCGATACCGTGCGGCGCGACCGTAATCATCCGAGTGTGATCCTGTACAGCGCCGGCAATGAAATTCACGATACGCCTCAGGCCGAACTCGCGAAGAATATTTTGCGCGGACTAGTCGATGAGTTTCATCGGAACGATCCGACGCGCCCGGTCACGCAGGGATTGTTCCGTCCCAACGTGAGTCATGACTACGATAACGGCCTGGCTGATCTTCTGGACGTCGTGGGGCAGAATTACCGCGAGCAGGAAATTCTCGCCGCCTATCGGCAAAAGCCGACGCGAAAGATTCTGGGCACTGAGAATACTCACGAATTGGTGCAGTGGTTGGCGGTGCGCGACCACCCGGAATACTCAGGCCAGTTCATCTGGAGCGCCATCGACTATCTCGGCGAATCAGGCAGGTGGCCACGCATCGCGAACAATTCCGGACTGCTGTTCAAGACTGGAGCGCCCAAGCCAATTTCTTTTCAGCGGCAAAGTTGGTGGAGCGACCAGCCGATGGTTTACATCACTCGGCGCGTAGCGCGCACGCCTTTGGCGCCGACCGATCCCGGATACAATCCGATTGACGAACGGCGGCCGCAGGTTCTCTTCTCAAACTGGACGCCGAAGAACTTGCAGCCGCACGAAGAGACCGTCGAGGTTTACAGCAATTGCGACGAGGTCGAATTGTTTCTCAACGGCAAGTCACTGGGCAAACAATCGCGGCCAAAAGACGACAGCCCGCGTAGTTGGAAAGTACCGTTTGCTGCTGGCGCCGTCCGCGCTGTGGGACTAAATGCAGGCAAGGTCGCGGCGAGTTACGAATTGCGGACCGCGGGGACTCCTGCACAGCTGCGGCTGACGCCGGACAAGAATTTCATCGGGAATAAATGGGACGACGTTGTATTCGTAAATGCTTTAGTTCTCGACGCACAAGGCAACGTCGTTCCCAACGCCGAAAACTTGATCAGCTTCAAAGTTGACGGCGCCGGCTTCGTCGCGGCGGTTGACAGTGCGAACAGCAACAGTCACGAACCCTATCAAGCGAGCCAGCGACAGGCGTTCCAGGGAACATGTCTGGCGCTGATCAAAGCGAACGCCGGTAAAGGAAGAATAAAACTGACCGCGACGTCTTCCGGTCTGCGGAGCGCGTCGATTGAATTAATGGTCTCGCCTGCAAAGGCGAGAGTAACTAACAAACGCTAATCAGGAGGCTTACATTGCAGCTACAAAAAAGATTCGTGCCGTTCGTCGTCGGAGCCATGGTTCTAACTTTCGCCCTCCCGGCCGGCGCCCAGTCGTATTTCAGCAAATGGCCGGCGGGAGCTTCGCCGCAGGAGGTTGGCAAGCGGGTCGCAGAGAACTTCGTCGCGCGCAAACTCGAAGTCGAAGAAGGCAAGCGAAAATCTGTCATTTATCCGGAAGCGTGCGGCTGGTATGGCTCTTTAACCGTCGCGCAGCTGACCAAAGATCAGGATCTGCAGAAGCGCCTGGTGGCTAAGTTCGATCCGCTACTGGGCGAGCACGCCGCCTGGATCTCTCCGGATGCCCACGTCGATATGCGCGTCATCGGCATTATCCCGCTGGAGATTTACCTGCAGACCAAACAGCAAAAGTATCTCGATTTGGGCAAAGGGCTGGCTGATAAGCAATGGGACAAGACGACTCCGGATGGCATCACGGCGGAAGCTCGATATTGGATTGACGACATGTTCATGATTACCGCGGTCCAGGTGCAGGCCTTCCGCGCGACCAAAGATCGGAAGTACCTCGATCGCGCGGCGATGACTATGGCTGCATATCTCGACAAGCTGCAGAAGCCGAACGGCCTCTTCGTTCACGCGCCCGATTCGCCGTTCTACTGGGGACGCGGCAATGGTTGGGTCGCCGCCGGCATGGCCGAGCTGCTGCGCTCGCTCCCGAAGAATCATCCGAAGCGCGCCCGCATTCTTGAAGGCTACCGCACGATGATGGCGTCGCTGCTCAAGTTCCAGGCGGCGGACGGCCTTTGGCGACAGTTAATCGATCATCCGGATGTGTGGGCTGAAACCTCGAGCACGGGGATGTTCACGTTCGCGATGGTTACGGGTGTGAAAAATGGTTGGTTACCAGCGAAGACTTACGGACCCGCCGCGCGCAAAGCCTGGCTCGGCCTGGTGAAGCACCTCGACAAGGATGGATACGTCACGGATGTCTGCGTGGGCACGAACAAAGCCAACGCTGAAGTAGGTTCAGACCCCGATAAGCAGCTGAAGTTCTATCTTGATCGCCCGCGACGCACGGGCGACCTGCACGGACAATCGCCCATCCTTTGGTCGGCAAGCGCGTTGATGCGTTAAGGGTAGTCGGGTGATAGGTGATAGGTGATAGGTGATAGGTGATAGGAAGCTACCAATTCTTATCACTCACAAACTCCAATTCATACCCATTACTCATCACTTTTCACCTATCACTCCCCGAATGGCTTCCGCCGAAACGTCGATGTCGTGCTCGGTCGTGGACCAGTTGGAAACCGAGATCCGCATGGCTTGCATTCCGTGCCAGACAGTTCCCCCTAACCAACAAGTCCCGTCGTCCTGGACGCGACGAATTACGTCTGAGGTGAACTCATCATCATCCTTACCTGCCGGATCAGAAAACCGCACCAGCACTTGATTCAAAACGACGTCATTCAGAATCGTGACGCTTGAATCTGCTGACAGCCGCTCTGCCATCCGCCGCGCCAGACGGCAACACCGATCGACCAGTTCGCTGATGCCGTCACGTCCTAACGAACGCAAAGCCGCATACACGGTGAATCCCCGCGCGCGTCGCGACGCCTCGGGCACCCAATCACAGTTGTCGCGTTCGGCCCGATCAGCCAAAACATAATATGCGGCGTGCAGAGACATCGCCGCCAGGTGCGCCGCCGCGTCACGCACAAAAACCACGCCGCAGTCATAAGGCACGTTCAGCCATTTGTGACAATCACTCGAAACTGAATCGGCCGTTTCAATGCCCTCAATCAAAGACCGATAAGCCGGAGCCGCCGCTGCCCATAATCCAATCGCCCCGTCAACATGCAACCATCCTTTATGCTCGTGCACGCAGTCAGCAATCTCGGAAATCGGATCGAACGAGCCGGTATTGACGTTCCCCGTCTGCGCACAAACCAGCACCGGCGTCTGAATATTCGCAAGCGTTGCGCGCAACTCATCCGCGCGCAGGCGCCCTTGCTCGTCACTCGGCACGCGTACGACTCGCTCACTCCCCAGACCGAGCATTTGCAGTGCTGCGAAAATTGAGACATGCGATTCCTCGCTGGTGACCACCGTTATCGGCGGCGCGCCAATCAAACCCTGCTTCTCGACATCCCAGCCGATTGACTTGAACAAGGAATGACGCCCAGCGGCCAAGCCGGTGAAGTTGGCCATCGTCCCGCCGGTAACGAACCCGACGCTCGACTCTTTGGCTAAGCCAAATAGATCGATGAGCCAGTCGGCTCCGACCTTCTCCACCGCCGCCGCCAAAGGTGAATGAGCAAAGAACGCCCCATTCTGGTCCCAGGCCGAAGTCAGCCAATCCGTCGCCAACGCCGCCGGCAACGAGCCACCTACCACAAAGCCAAAATATCGCGGCCCCGCCGTCGCGACTATCGAGTCGTTCGCCCATTGCGAAAGCTGCTCAACAATCTGTTGCGGCTCGTCGCCTGAAGATGAAAGGCCATCGCCCCGCACCTCAGTCAGCAACTTCTCGAAATCAACCCGTCGCGCCACCGGTCGATCAGCCACGCCATCCAGGAACGCGTTTGCCAATTCGGACGTGCGCTCGAGCAATGTTGTCCGATTTGACGTAACCCGATCAGAATCAGTCGCCTTCATTTCACCCCCGCTGTCACCTTTCACCCAGTCGCTGTTCGATTAAGTAATCAGAAAGAGTCTTCAGAAGTTTCCTGTGGCGAGAGGGAGAGATCGATCCAATTGTCCCTATGATTTGAGCGCTGGGTAGAATCGCGAGGAATCCTAATCTGATTACCGAGGTCGTTCTCAGGCCGCTGGGCTCAAAATCATCATCAGTCAATGAGATCAGATCATCGAAATTTTTCACCTGCTTGTTGAGAGAGGTGCTTAGGCCGCAAACGAGAAAATCCCTATAAGGCGGCATTTCACGTAGAATGATTGCAGGACGATTCTTGACGATGCCGTCAGCTTGCGGAATAGGCGTGAGGACAACGTCACCTTCCTTCATAGTCAGGATTCATTTCTTTTATTGCGGCAAGCGGATATTCGTCGTTTTCGTCGTAGGCATTGTTTAGTTGTGTGACTGAGAAATGCCGCCATGCATCGCGCTCACCATCGCCGTTTGGCAGCACAGTAACGAGCAATCGGGCGTTGCGCTCCAGTTCAAACGGCTCGTCGAGCAAGATGTGCTCGCCATCAAAGTGGGCTGGAATTGAAGTCGGATTGTTGGCGCTCATCGTGTACAGATTAACATCTGACCTGGCTGCTTGACCACGCTATTGCACGGCGCAATACGTTTGAAACTCCTACGACTTTAATGTTAACGAGCGTTACATCCCGATCCCTTTCAAGTGGTAGCGTTCAGTGTCGTATTGGCGCTCGACGTCAACCGTTTGGATCTTGCCTGAGACGGATGAGATATTCACCAGGCTCAACTCACATGCGGGAGCGACGCCGCGAGCGGAGATAAGTTTGCCAAAGTCACCAGCCGCCACTGCCTCGGCCGCGCGAGCACCGAACAGCAATCCCATGATTCGATCAATCGCGCTGGGCGGGCCGCCGCGCTGCGGATGACCGAGCATCACTGAGCGCGATTCGTAAGGCGTCTCGCTCGCGATTCGGCGCGCCAGCACGTCGCCAATTCCGCCTAACTTGATATGACCGAAGGCATCGTGACGATCGTCGAGCGTGATCATTTCGCCGTCTTCGGCGCACGCTCCTTCGGCAACCACGATCACCGCATAACGCGGCTTGCCGTGAATGACGCCCGGCTCGCCCATGCGCTCGTGCAGCAGTTGAAAGACTCTCTTATAGCTGAACGGATGTTCAGGAATGAGGACGATGTGCGCTTGACCAGCCACGCCTGACCATAGCGCCAGGTGGCCCGCATGGCGGCCCATGACTTCGATGATCTGCACCCAGCCGTGCGAGCCTGCGGGCGTGCGCGAGCGTTCGAGTATCTGCGTGACGTTGCGCAGCGCCGTGTCGAACCCAAGCGTGTAATCAGTCCCGGCGAGGTCTTTGTCGATCGTCTTGGGGACGCCGACGACATTTAGTCCCTTCTCCGCAAACCTGGCTGCGACTCCGAGCGTGTCCTCGCCGCCGCAAACGACCAGCGCGTCCAGCTCCAACTCTTTGATATTTTCGAGTACTTCCGCAGAACGATCTTCGGGCTCGCCTGACGTGTTCGGCGAGCGAAACGGATTTGTGCGCGATGAGCCGAGATTCGTGCCGCCATCGCGGTCCCAACGCCGCACCGCTTCGCGATCGAGCAAAGTCGCGTCAGGTCGTGGATTCACCAGACTCCGCCAACCGTCGTACAGCCCGATGACTTCCAAACCAAGTTCCGCGCCCCGATAAACCAGCCCCTTAATCGCCGGGTTCAATCCCGGCGCATCCCCGCCCCCAGTCAATACACCTACACGTTTCGATTTAGACATTGTCCTTAGCTTAACAGGTTGATGGAAATTTTGGACGTGACTCACGTTACAGAAATTTTAATTCCGCGTCGTTGTCGCCGCAGGAATCAATTGAAGCGTGAGTATGTCCTCGAAGCGACGAATTCGATACCATCCCGCATGTCCCCGCAGGGGACAAATTCAATAGCCGGTGGCAACGCCACCGGAACACGACCTGACAAACTCTCGACCCTGAAAGGGTCGAATTCAACTCCAAAGATACCGTTGGTCATAGGTCATCCCATACTCATCGAGAAATGCAATCAACTCTTCCTGAAACGTGCGTCTGCGATGATGCTCTTTCTGTCCGGCAATGTATTTCTTCAATTCCGCGGTATCTGCTTGACGGATCGAGAACGCGCCGTATCCATCCTGCCAATGAAAATTCCGAAACCGTCTATCTTTGGACTTAATCCAGGAGGAACTGTCTTTCTTTACATCCTTCATCAAGGAACTCAAGGGAATATTCTTCGATTGGGAGATGAGTAAGTGCACGTGGTCGGCGGTGCCCCCGGCATCAAGCAAACGCGATTCGTGGTTCTTCAAAATACCTCCAATCCAAGCGAATAATTCAGGCTCGATCTCAGGTGTAATCAACGGTTCGCGATTCTTGGTTGAGAAGATGACGTGGACCAGCAAGCTAACGAGCGTTTGAGCCATGGGGTCGCTCCTTTAATTCGACCCTTTCAGGGTCGATAATTTGGGCGGGATTGTATTCCGTGGGCGTTGCCCACGGCTATTCAATCTCACGCCTCCGGCGTGAATGCAATGTCTCAAAAGGAGAGAATTCAGTGGCGCGTGTCCAGCCAGACAATCCAATAACGTCGCATATAACCTTTGGAAACAAAACTCAATAGCCTCGTCCGCATGTCCCCGCAGGGGACAAATTGAATAGCCGGTGGCAACGCCACCGGATCAAATGAACAAACGCCTGCGGCCTTAAATACCGCTTCGCGTCTTCTCAAGCTCAAATCCCATCAACCGAACGGTCCTCCACTTCGATCTAATCTCGCATCACCTCTAACTGATCTCGCTTAGGGCCTCGGGAATCTCGTTTGCCGCGCGTCCGATCTGACTTCGCCCTTAACCAATCTCGTTTTCGTCCTGCTGATGCGCTTGAGCTTTGTGGTAAAGTCACCTCAAAACGGCGACGCGCTTTTTACTGATAGGTGATAGGCAATGTGTTTGAAACCTTATTTCACGGTCATCGTATTCCTCGCTTTGATTTGTTTATTTTCGCTCCCCGTTTTTGCGCAACAGGCTGATAGCTCGGCACCGGTGATTGTGCAACCCGGGGCGCCGGGACAGCCGACGAAGACTTTACCGGCTTCGACGACCGGGGTTTTGCCGGCCGCATCGACAAAAGACATTGAGTTCATGCAGGGCATGATCATGCATCATGCGCAGGCGGTGGAGATGACGGCGCTGATCGAGGCGCGGACTGAGAATAAGGAGCTGCGTTTGCTCGGGGCGCGCATCAGTCACTCCCAGGCGGATGAAATGAGGTTTATGGAGAATTGGCTGAAGGCGCGGGGCAAACCAATTTCCATGACGATGCAGATGCATTCGAACGCCGGGATGTCCGGAATGGACATGCCGGGCATGGATATGTCGAAGCACGAAATGCTGATGCCCGGAATGCTGACGGCGAAGCAGATGGCGGCGCTGCGAGAGGCGAAGGGCAAAGAGTTTGACCGGCTGTTTCTCGAAGGAATGATTCAGCATCACGGTGGCGCTTTGACCATGGTGAAAGATTTATTTGATACCGCGGGAGCGGGACAGGATGCGGTACTATTCAACTTCGTCACCGATGTTGATTCAGGGCAACGCGCCGAAATAAGAATCATGCAAGGGATGTTGGGGCAGTAGCCCGACCGTTAGGGAGGGCGCACCGGCGGCTTGGACGCCCTCGCTGACGCTCGGGCTACTGCCCCGTGACCGACATTTGAATTTTTAGGGGGAACGATGAATCGATTACGCACAGTCACTTTCCACTTCTTAATTGCTTTGGTCATCTTGAGTGCAGGTTGGAGCGCGAAAACAGTCGCGCAGACGCCGTCGCCGACTCCGGCGGCCGAGCCGGCGAACCCGTTTGCGCCGCAACCGGCGCCGCCATTGCCGTCAGGCATGACGGGCTCAGACACGACGGACCCGCGCGCCACGCTCAAGCCTGGAGTTTATGACGCGGGTGAAGCGGCTTCCGGCATCAAGCACGTGATGCTGCTCAAAAAGCCAGACGCGTTTAATCTCGGCACGAATAATCCGACCGATCCCAAGGTGGACAAGACTCTGACTACGGTGCTGGGCATTGGTGAGCCGCAGGCGATGACGGGCCCAATCAAATTGGTTTTGGCCGGGCTGGGCTTTGCTAATTCCGATTTGGCTTTTCAGGGCAACAGGCTGTTTCTCGGAAACTTCTACGGCGTCAATATCTATGACATCTCGAATCCGGCGAAGACCAGCTTGCTGACTTCGATGATTTGTCCGGGCGGCCAGGGTGACGTGTCGGTTTACAAGAACCTGATGTTTATGTCGGTCGAGATGGCCAACGGCCGGCTCGATTGCGGCGTGCAGGGATTTCCGCCGCCGCCTCCTCCGCCTCCGGGTCAGAATCCGATTGCGCCGGCTTCGAAAGATCGTTTTCGCGGCGTGCGGATTTTCGACATCTCGAACATCAAAGCGCCGAAGCAGGTAGCGGCGGTGCAGACTTGCCGCGGCTCGCATACGCACACGCTGGTCGTCGATCCGAATGATAAGGCCAACGTTTATATTTACGTCTCGGGGACTTCTTTCGTGCGTCAGGAGGAAGAGTTGCCCGGATGTACGGGCGGAACGCCGGACAAGAACCCCAATACCGCGCTGTTCCGTATCGACGTGATCAAGGTACCGGTGGCCGCGCCGCAAGACGCGAAAGTTGTTTCCAGTCCGCGCCTCTTTATGGATTCGCGAAGCGGCGTCGTCAACAGTCTGAATAACGGCGGCACTCATACGCTTACCGATGGAGCGGCGGGAATATCGAAGCCCTCCGACACCGATCAATGCCACGACATTACGGTTTATTCGGCGATTGGTTTGGCCGCCGGCGCCTGCTCAGGCAACGGCATTCTGCTCGACATCAAAGATCCGGCGAACCCCAAGCGCGTGGATGCGGTGAACGATACAAACTATTCGTACTGGCACTCGGCTTCGTTCTCGAACGATGGCAAGAAGGTCGTGTTCACCGATGAATGGGGCGGCGGACTGGGTGCGCGCTGTCGCGCGAACGATCCGAACAAGTGGGGCGCCGATGCGATTTTCAATCTGGAGAACAACAAACTGAGCTTCGCCAGCTACTACAAGATGCCGGCGGCGCAAGGCGACAGTGAGAATTGTGTCGCGCACAATGGTTCGCTGATTCCGATTCCCGGTCGGGACATCGAAGTGCAGGCCTGGTACCAGGGCGGCATTTCCATAATGGATTTTACCGATGCCGCGCACCCGCAGGAAATCGCTTATTTCGATCGCGGGCCAATCGATTCGAAAATGCTGGTGCTGGGCGGCGACTGGTCGGCATATTGGTACAACGGTCAGATTTACGCGTCTGAGATTGAGCGCGGCCTGGACATCTTTGAATTGACGCCGACGAAGTATCTGACGCAGAACGAAATCGACGCGGCGAAAACCGTCAAGGTCACCGAGTTGAATGTGCAAAACCAGCAGCGTATCGTCTGGCCGAAGAACCTGACAGTAGCGAAGGCCTACATCGATCAATTGGAGCGGTCGCAGGCTTTGACTTCTGATCGCATCTCGGCGCTGCGAGCGGCGATTGATAAGAACGACACTGGTGGCCTGAAGAAGATGGCTCCCGCCCTGACGAAGGACGCGGCCACTGCGAAGAATGCAGCGGATGCGAACCGGATGACGGCGCTGGCCGAGATTCTGAAAGCACCGGCGAAGTGAACAAATGCATCAGGGTGTAGTGGTTAGGGTGTAGGGTGAAGCAAACCATGAATTCTTCTCTACACCCTCTGCCTTTCTATACCCTTCGTCGGGCGAAGCGAAAAGTACGGATGAAGGCTGTAGGGGTTAGGGTGTAGCAAACCTATGAGCTCTTCCCTACACCCTTCACCTTCTCTAACCCTAAACTTTCTCGACACCCTTCACCTCTATATCTTCTTACACCGAGATCTTCTCGACACCTCTCTACACCCTCATCTTCTCGACACCTCTCTACACCCTACACCCTAACCCCTACACCCTAAACACAAGCATTCCTCTCTTACGCCGGCAGGATCAACCTGGCTTCGCAGCCATGTTTGTCTTCGCGGTTCTTCAAAGTAAGAGTGCCGCCGTGGCTCTCGGCAATTTGCCGCGAGAGCACCAGGCCAATTCCCGATCCGGAAGGCTTGGTCGTGAAGAATGGGACAAAGAGGTTCGTCGTGTTGGCGAGCCCCAGACCCTCATCCTTGACGCGGACCGTGAGCTGTCCGTTCTGCCGTGTCCAGCCGACTTCGACTGAACCGTTAGTTTCCAGCGCGGCATCGACGGCGTTGCGAATGAGGTTTATCAGCAACTGCTCGAGTTGCACGGCATCTCCACGCATCACCACTTCAGGACCGGCAACCACCTGCACCGGCAGGCGGGTTTCGAGGGACGACACGCGCTGAACTAATTCACCGATGTTCAGCGGCTGGAAGCGCGGCGGCGGCAAGCGCGCGAGTTTTGAATAGGACTCAATAAAACGTGACAGCGAATCAGCGCGTGACGAGATGACCTCGAGGCCGCGATACATGTCGTCGTCCCAATCGGCGGGCTTCGGCTCGCGCTTTACGAGGTCGGCCAGACTGCCGGCGACGGACTTAATCGGCGCCAGCGAATTGTTCAGTTCATGTCCCAGCACGCGGAGCAGGCGCTGCCAGGCCAGACGTTCTTCCTCGCGCAAGGTCTGGCTCAAATCTGTGAGCACGAGTAACTCGTGACGCATGCCACCTTCGCGAAACGCGCCGCGGCGAATTTCCCAACGCCCGGTGCCACCCGGAAAGACCATACTCGTAGTGTAAGGATGAGCTTCGCTTTGACCCTCGAGACATCCCTGCAGCCCCAGCTCCTCGCAGGTACGTCCCAACAGCCGGTGCGCTGGTTGCGCCAAAAGTTTTTCGCCGGCGCGATTCACCAGACGCAACCGTTGTTCGCCATCGAAGGCAAAGATTGCCGAGTCGATTTCAGACATCACCGTGCGCAGCAAAGCCGTCGCTTCCATCGCGCCCAATCTCTGCCCGCGCAAGGTCTCGCCGAGATCGTTCACCTCAAGCATGACCTCGCCCAACGCGTCACCGCTGGCTGCGCGACGGCCGCGAATTGAATAGTCGCCTTCGCGTATGGCCCCCAGAATATTTGAAAGCGTCTGCAACGGACGCACGACGCGATTCTTCAGACTCGCCGATATCGCCAGCCAAAAAAAGATCAGCAGTAGATCGACCGTCCATTGCACGCGGCTGGAATAGCCATCCAGCCAAAGCAGCAGAGCGCAGACTGCCACGCCGGGGAGACCGGCGGCCATCGTGAGCGCAGTAACCCGGCCTTCGAATTTGAGGGGACTGCCGCGGAGTGCGGGATCGAGATGCGTGAAAGTCTGGGTGGCTTTCGGCGATTTGGGCGGGGTACTCACGGGCTCATGATAACCCATACTTTTGCAGCCGACGGTAGAGGGCGCTGCGGCTGAGGCCGAGAGCTTCGGCGGCCCGATTGGCGTTGCCGTCAAACCTGGCGAGGGCTTTCTTAATCAGCAGCCGTTCGGCATCTTCGAGACTCATTTCTTCGAGACGCGCGGAGAGTTGCGCCGCCGGCGTTGTCTGCAACGCCAGATCCATTGCGCTGACCGTATCGCTGGAACTCATCAGCACCGCTCGCTCGATTACGTGATCAAGTTCGCGCACATTTCCGGGCCATGAGTGCGCTCGCAAGGCTTCGAGCGCCTGATCTGTGAACCACATGCGGCCGCGGCGGTAACGTTCGCTGTGTTGGCGCAGGAAATGCTCAGCGAGAGGGGCGATGTCTTCGCGCCGCTCACGCAACGGCGGCAGATGAATCTCAACTGTGTTGAGCCGAAACATCAGGTCCTGACGAAATTTGCCGGCCCCTACATCGACCTTCAAATCAGCGTTGGTCGCCGAGAGCACCCGGACATTTACCTTGCGGGTCTTTGATGAACCCACGCGTTCGAACTCACCGGTTTCCAGCACCCGCAGCAGCTTTGGCTGCAAAGTCATCGGCACATTCGCGATTTCGTCGAGAAACAGTGTGCCGCCGTCCGCCAATTCAAACCGGCCGACGCGGTCCGTCTTGGCATCAGTGAAGGCGCCCCGCACGTGCCCGAACAACTCGCTTTCAAACAAGCCTTCCGCCAGCGCGCCGGCGTTAACACTGACCAGGGGTTTCGCCGCGCGGTTTGAGACCGCGTGCAGCGAGCGCGCAATGACTTCTTTTCCGGTTCCGTTTTCGCCGGTGATCAGCACATTTGCATCAGCGGGACCGATTCGTTCCACCACATTCAGGATCGATTTCATTGCCGGCGATTCAGCAATGATTTCCGGATGTCTGGAAGCTCCCCCGTCATCGCGCAGCGTCAGGTTTTCAGCTTCCAGACGCTGACTGCGGCGCAACGCTTGGGCCAATTCCATTTGCGTGTGCAGGACTGCCAGGAGGCGGGCGTTCTCCCAGGGCTTCTGAATGAAGTCGCGCGCGCCCCGGCGCATGGCCTCGACAGCGATATCCACACTGCCCCAGGCCGTCATGACGACCACCGGCAAGGTTGGATCGATTGCGCGTATGCGCGAGAGCAATTCCATGCCTTCGCTGCCCGAGGTGGTGTCGCGAGTGTAGTTAAGATCGATCAGGACCAGATCCAGTTCCTGCCTCTCGATCACTTTAAGGGCGCCGGCCGGAGATGACGCCGGGGTAATGTCATAGCTTTCGCCTTTTAGCAGCAGGCGCAGGGCAGTTATGACATCAGGTTGGTCGTCGGCAATTAAGATTCTTGGCATACCATCTCGGCTAGCGCGGTCGGTGTCAGAA
>JBIOZK010000017.1:0-40742 GCA_044870975.1 Pyrinomonadaceae bacterium | reverse complement strand
TGCCGAGAAAAGATTCCTGAATCCGGGCGCGCAATCATTTCCCGCGGCGTCGGCGGTTCGATTCCGTCCCTGGCCACCATTCTTTTCAAGCAGCAACGCTCGAGATTCTTTTCAATTTCCAGAGGTCTGATAACGTGTGCCCGCCGATCCTTCTGCTCCTCGGGAAAGTCGGCAACCTTTTGCTCTTCACACTCTTGATAACTGCAAAATTGCATGCCTAATCGATATGGACAATAATTCGCGGGCGCATGCTAATCAGGCCCGTCATCGCCACAGCCGTTTTGATAACGCTGTGCTGCTGGTCAACTTGGGTTGCAGCCCAACCGATTAAGTCGGCAAGCCTACCAGCAGATTCCAGCACGCCTGTTTTCAAGGAGGTTGGCTCTCAAGTGGGACTCAATTTCCGACACTACAACGGCATGATCGGAAAACTATTCCTGCCTGAGATCATGGGCAGTGGAGCGGCACTGTTTGATTACGACAACGATGGTGATCTGGATGTTTTCATCGTCCAGGGTAATGTCTTTGAACCTGGCACCAAGCCGGGTGACACGTTGTTTCCCTGGCGCGAAGCAACACCGCCGCGCGGCAGGCTCTTTCGAAATGACCTGGTCATCGGTAAAGACGGTACGCGGCAACTCAAGTTTACCGACGCGACTGAAAAAAGCGGCATCGTAGCCAACGGCTACGGCATGGGCGCGGCCGTTGGCGACGTAAACAATGACGGATGGCCCGACCTCTATCTTACTAACCTCGGGCACAACCAGTTGTTTCTCAATCAGCGAGACGGCACCTTTATTGATGTCACGAAAAACTCCGGCACCGACGATGAACGTTGGAGCACCAGCGCATCCTTCGTTGATTATGATCGAGATGGTTGGCTGGACTTAATGGTGGTGAATTATGCCGAATTCTCAGTCAGCAAGAATCCGGTTTGCTACGCGGCGACGACGGCGCGAGATTATTGCACGCCAAAAGCTTTCCGAGCGCCCGGCAACCGTCTGTTTCATAACAAGGGCAACGGCGTTTTCGAAGATGTCACCTCGGCGGCGCGAGTCGATAAAGAGTTCGGCCACGGCCTCGGAGTGATTACTGCCGACTTTGATGACGACGGATGGATGGATATCTATGTCGCTAACGATGGCGATCCCAACCAACTGTGGATAAACCAGAAGAACGGCACATTTAAGAACGAAGCATTGCTGGCCGGCGCTGCCGTCAACCGAGACGGCAAGGCTGAGGCCGGCATGGGCGTCGACGCGGGCGACTTCGACGGTGATGGAACCGAAGACATCTTCATCACGCACCTGATGGATGAGACCAATACGCTCTTCACCAATTTGGGCAAGGGGTTGTTTGAAGATCGCACTCGCGAGGCCGGGCTGGGAATGCCGGGCACTCGCTTCACCGGCTTCGGGACCTTATTCTTCGATTATGACAACGACGGCTGGCTCGATTTGCTGGTGGTGAACGGAGCGGTGCAATTGTTGCCCGAACTCGCGCGGCGCGGTGATCCTTATCCTTTGGGCCAGCCGAACCAACTTTTCCACAATACCGGCAAGGGTACCTTCATTGAGGTATCGCAGAAGGCAGGCGAGTCATTTCAAATGCTGGAAGTCAGCCGGGGTGCGGCCTTCGGCGATATCGACAACGATGGAGACGTTGACGTGGTCGTGACCAACAGCAACGGACCGGCACGTTTACTCTTGAATCAAGTCGGCAACCGAAATCATTGGCTGGGTTTGAGATTAGTCGGGCGCGAGATTCAACGGGACATGTTGGGTGCGCGAATCGAAGTCGTCCTGTCAAAGAACAAGAGCATTTGGCGGCGAGTAAGAACTGACGGCAGTTATCTTTCGGCGAATGATCCGCGCGTGATTGTTGGGTTGAGTAGCGACGCGCGCCCTCAGGTTGTGCGCGTGCGATGGCCCGACGGTGCGTCGGCCGAATGGACGAATCCCGGTGTCGACCAATATTTGACTCTGAAGCAACGAACCAGCGCGCAAAAGAAATAGGGATGATTGCCTGAACGGGTTTTCAGCAGAGCGCAGGTTACGTGAACGCGATGATCACCAAGACTCAAATCACTTTTTGGTTGAAAGCCTGGCTGGTGGTAAGTCTTCTCGCGATTTCCTCGGGGACCTCCGCGCAAGTCACTTCGTCGCCCACTGATCTCCTGCCACCTCCTAAGGCAAATCTTGTGGCGCTGCATTGGCCCGACCTTACGAGTTTGGAACCAGCCGTGCGCGAACAGCTGGGGTCTTTACAAAAGGCACTTGTGTCCGCCGCATCAAATCGCAAGATCACCGATGAAGCGCTCAGCGAGGCCTATGGCACGCTGGGACAAAATTATCAGGCCTATTCGCTGAACGTTGCGGCGCGCAGTTGTTATGTCAATGCCGGGCGGCTGAAACCGCAGGACTTCCGTTGGATTTATTTGCTGGCGCGAATGGATCAGCAGGAGGATCGCCTCGATGAGGCGATTCGCGGTTACCTCGCCGCGCGGCAGTTGCGACCCGAATATGTGGCGGTGCCGGTCAACCTGGGCAACATTTATCTGCAAGCGAACCGGCTCGATGAGGCAACCGAGAATTTCAAGGCCGCGCTGGCAATTTCCGGCGGCAATGCGGCTGCGCTTTACGGCATGGGACAGGTGGCCCTATCGCAACGGCGCTACGCGGACGCAGTCGAATACTTTGAGTCAGCGCTACGCGCGGCGCCCGATGCGAATCGGATCCACTATTCACTGGCCATGGCTTATCGCAATCTGAGCGAGTCCGAGAAAGCAATGGCCCATCTCCGGCAACAGGGTACCGTAGGCGTGCGGGTGAAAGATCCGCTGTTCGATGGCTTAGAGGAACTGATCATAGGAGAACGTGTCCACCTCGTACGCGGCAAGCTGGCGCTCGATTCACGAAGGTACCAGGAAGCGATCGATGAATTTCGCCAGGCTCTCACGGCAAACCACGACAGCCTCTCCGCGCACGTTAATCTTGGGTTCGCCATGGTGCAAACCGGAGATCGAAAGGGCGCTATCGTGCACTTTGAAGAAGCGGTGCGCATTGATCCGCACAACAGCAATGCGCGTTTCAACCTGGCAGTTCTATTAGCCCAGGAGGACAAACACGCAGAAGCGATCCGGCATTTGCAGTCTATTGTTGGCGACGAACCAAAAGATGTCAGCGCCCGATTTTTCCTCGCCCAGGAACTGGTGCGATCCGACCGATTGGACGAAGCGTTGAAGGAGTTTTCTCGGGTGGCCGAAGCAGATCCTACGAATGAGGACGCACTTTTGAATCAGGTCACACTCCTTGAACAAAAGGGCCAAACTAAAACGGCCATGGAAGCATTGCAGAAAGCGCACGCGCAAGATCCGCAAAAAGAGCGAACCGCGGCGACGTTGGCCTATCTGCTCGCGTCTTCACCGGAACTCGATCTGCGCGATGGAGTCCGCTCACTCGAAATCGCTCAGACGCTTTTCAAGGTTCGCGGGTCGGCCGAGCATGGCGCCCTGGTCGCGATGGCTCTGGCTGAGCTAGGCCGGTGCGATGAAGCGGCCGAGTGGCAGCGGCGGATGATCGCGGCGGCTGAGCAGGAACAGAAACCGGTTCTGCTGGATCACCTAAAAGCCGATCTCAAGTTATATGAACGAGGGAGACCGTGCCGGCCGGGTAAGAATTCTGGTGCAGAAGATCTGAAAGACTAAATCCAAATGAATTATATCGCCACTCAACCCGCCGCTCGGACCGCCAGCAGAATCGGACCACGATTAATGTGGCCTCTTCTTCTCGGCTGCCTGCTGCTCTCATTAGCATTCATAGTCATCCCCGTATTTCTCATCCAGCCATTTCGTCCACAGACACAACGCGGACTTGAAATCTCGTATGCGTTGCGTAGCTGGTCGCCGCTTGCCACCGTGGCCCTGATGTTTGGGTCAGTCGCATTGGCAATCTGGCAATGGCGGAATACTCGCCGTTGGTGGCGAAAGGCATTGCTGATCTTGCTGCTATTACTATCGATTGGCCCGGTATGGTTTGCCCGTCAGAATCATCTTGAATGGATGTTCAATCCGCTGCAGCAGAGCGCCTACACGCGAGCCGCCGAGGCCGGCTTTGTGCGGGACCCGGATATGGTGCTGGCGGTAAAGATCAACAACGAAGCCGTCGCCTACCCGGTGAGGCTAATGGCCTATCATCATCTGGTGCAGGACACCGTAGGCGGCACGCCAATCTGTGCAACCTATTGAACGCTCTGTCACACCGGTCTGGTGTGGGAAACGACAATCGACGGACGCACGCTGCACTTTCATCTGGCCGGCATCAACAATCAAAACTTCATCATGCGCGATGAAGAGACTGGTTCGTGGTGGCAACAGGTGACGGGCGAAGCCATCTTCGGCCCGCTCAAAGGCAAACGGCTGAAACCCGTTTACGTCGATGAACTCTCGTTCATTACCTGGAAGCGCGAACAGCCACAGGGACGCGTGCTGCGACCCGACGAGCGAATTGCGGCCAGTGGCAAATATGCGCCGGATGATTGGGAACAGCGGATGTTGCGCGTGCCGGTTGCTTCGCAGATAAATTCGCCGGAGCTGAACCAGCGCGACCTGGTGGCCGGCGTAACTGTGAACGGAGCATCGCGCGCGTATCCGGTAACGGCTTTGCTGAAGCAAAATCCGATCATCGATAACCTGGGCGGCACTCCACTGATGATCGTGATGGGTGAGGACGGAAAATCGATTCGGGCATTTGAAAGAAACGTTCAGGGTCAAGAGCGCGAATTCTTTCTCAAACCAGACTTGTCGCCGCTGCGATTGATTGACGGCAAAGGCGCGGAGTGGGATTTTGCCGGCGCCCGGATCAAGGGCGAGGCTGCGGCAGCCCAGCTAGTCAGAATTCCCGTACTCAAGGACTACTGGTTCGATTGGAAGACCTACAATCCAAAAACGACTGTTTACAATCTCGGCGAGCGATAACCTCCGGCCCTAATCGCGCCCGACTCCTAAAGCGTCCGCGACGCGATTGATGTAATTGAACCAGGAAGCGATCAGGGTTATCTGCAAGATGGCCTGATCATTGAAACCAGCTTGCCTTAACCGCTCGTGATCTTCCCGGGAAATGCGCGTCGCGTCGCGCGTCAACTGCGCCGCATAATCAAGCATGATTCGGTCCTGCTCCGAGATCTTGGCCGTTTTGTAATCAGCCTGGAGACTTACGACCAACTCCTCATCCAGCGTGACGCGACGCAGAAACTCTGCGTGAGATTCGATTCAATAATGACAGCGGTTAGTGACCGAGACGACCGTCGTGATCATCTCGTGCTGCCGCCTGCTCAAGGGCAGATCCGGCGACATCAATGAGCCAAAAGTGGCAAAGGCATGATAAAGCGCGGTGGGAATCAGGCTGTGCGACGCGACAATTTCAGACGCCTGGCCGTCGGCCGTCGGGTGGATCGGGACCGCATACTCGGCCGGATACAATTCACGCTGGGCTTCGATGGCACGGCGCAACTCCTCATCGGTCTCTGCAAGCGATTTGGTTTTTATCCAGGTCATGACGAATTTTTCAGATTGACCAACATCACGGGAAGTGATTGAGAAAAGTCTGTGTCATTTGGGCGATGATATTCGCTTGCGGAACTTTTGAACATGACTGACAAGCTGACGCATCTGCGTACGTGTTAATTTTTTCCCAAACGCCGGCATCTCACCTTTACCATTGGTGACAATCGCAACGAGGCTTTTGGTTCCGGTTAGGTCGGAGTGTTTCCGCCACCAATCAGGATCCGTAAAATCAGGCGCGTTGTGCTCCTGCCCCCAGGCAGTGTCGCCCGCGCCGTCCGCCCCGTGACACCGCGCGCAGTTGCTGTTGAAGAGTTCGGCTACGGGAGTGCCGCGTGATTTTTCAACGGGTCCCGTTTGCGCGGACGTCGTCGTCGCAGCTCTCCAGTGAAATAGAAAAACTGCCGACGAAATCAAAATCAGGATGATGGTGACCGACCGCTGGGCGCGTTGACTCATTCCGGGCGCACAATTGCTCCTTGCGATTATTCTCCGGCCGGCCGGATCAATTCGTGAACGTGCCAGTAGACGCTCTCATTGCTCATTTCGGGATGTTTGCGCAGGAACTGATTGGCCAAAGACAACGCACCCGGATCGTCTTTGAGATCGGCGAAGATCCTGGCTTCGCTCCTGGCTTCTTCAGTGCGGCCCAGCTTCCGATAGACAAGCATGAGGTTGTAATGCGCTCCGAGATCTTCCGGATCGATTGCCAGAATCTTCTGGAAGCATTCGAGCGCTCCCGGGTAGTCACGCTTAATCTTACAAAGCTCTCCCAGTTGCTGCAGCGAGAGGCGATCGCGAGGGAAGACGGCCAACACCTGCCGGAAATTGTTTTCAGCCTGGTCCAGCAGGCCTCGCTTCATGAAAATTCTTGCCTGCTGGAACAAAGCTCGCATGTTAGTCGGGTCGGCCTTCACCACTGCCTCGAGAATCCGCGCCGCCTCGTCATATTGTTCCAGCTCGATATTGGCCATCGCCCGATTGACCTGCGCCATGGGGCGATATTTGGCGTCAAGCTCCGCGGCATGCGTGAAGGCATCCATCGCCAGTGGATATTGCCGCTGATCGAAGAGCGCAATTCCGTAATTGTTCCATCGCCGCCAATCAGGCACCGCCGCCTTGTCGTTCGGATTAGGTAACAGCTGTGGATTGTCTCCAATTCGCAGAACGTACTCAGTCGCCGCCATGGTCACAATCGGATAATCGACGGATTTGCCCAGCGCATAGTCACTGAACACGCGCGTGAACCGCCGATAGCGGACGCGAGCCGTCAGCCGCAACGCTCCTTTGGCCGTCTCCGGTATTTGGAATTGGTAGCGAGCCAGATCAGACCGGCCGGAGTTGATCTGATTGTTTTGGGCAAAGGTTCGCGTGCGCCAGATATGGTGCTTGTCGTTGTAGGTGCCGTCGGACTTGACCAGATATGTCTTGTAATTGTGCGCTGCTTCGTCGAGATAGCCATCAGGTTTGATGAAACCCGACCGGTAAACGGCCTTCCCTGATTCATCGGTGACCGTAAATTCAACGTAAGCTTCGTAGAAGTCGCGCAACTCGGGCGGGAATGAATGACCGATGTTCTTGTTCGTGATTACTACATCAGCCGTTAGCCGATCTCCGTTAGTGATTTTGAAATCGCTGCGATTGACCGGAGCAATTAGCTCCTCGGCGCCGCGAATTGGTCTGCGTCTAATCGCGAAGATGTCGATGCCGACCGCATCATTCTCAAGGAATTTGGTGACCGCATCGAGTTGCTCCGGCCATTTGTAAAAAGTGGGGATGGCGGTGTTGGCGGTGGCCCACCGATGCGACACCAGAGTGCCTTTCTTGGCGGATACATCGAACAGGGGCGCTGCCTCGCGTTTCATGTGACACGAATTGCACGTCTCTTTGTCGCGGACATAGAAAGGATGGGGCGACTCCTTCGAGAACGACGACTGCTGCAACTCGTCGGCAACCATGAAGGCGCGCAAAAACTTGTAATCGTTCAGTTCGCGCGGGACCTGCGATTTATGACAGGCGCCGCAGAACTCAGACGACTTCAAGACAGGACGCATCATCGCGCGCCGATGCGACGGAACATCGTTGAGTATCTGCTGATCGCTAACACCATCGAGCAGACGCGTGCCATCTTCCCTGACCAGCAACGCCGGTTCGCCCATGACGTAGCCGCCAATCCCACGTCCGTTTACCGATTGCACCGAATGGCAGGAGATGCACGATACACCGTCGTCGTCGAAGGGCCTTTTGACTTTCGAGTTCTTCGTCAAAGCGCCGGTAAAGAGCGCCGCCGGGTTATGACACGACTCACAATGCCGGGTAAATTCAATTCCCCTCTGGTTCTGCAAATCTTTGACGTTCTTTTGATAGAAAGGTTCGCGAAACGCATTGCCGTGCGCTGACTGCCGCCATTGCGCGTGCGCGTCGGTGTGACAGGTGCCGCAGCGCTTGGCGCTCACGAACATTTCGCCGGGAATAAACGTGCCGGTCGTGGTAGTCGCGTTGCTGGGAGAGAAAGGATTAGAACCGAATTTGAAGTCGTAAGTCTTCGTGATTTCGGCTGCATAGGAAGTTGGTTTGTCGTCACCGTCCGGATTAGCAGCTACCTGTCTACTTGCCGTGAAGACGGCGACCGCTACACAAGCAAGCAGGAGGCTGCAGACGATGAGCTTCGATCGCACGTTGCGAGAGGCGATGGTTGGCGACCCATTTCTGCGGCTGAAGACCATGTCTTTTGATACAGCACGCTGAAAGCGTGCGATTCAATAGCCGGTGGCCACGCCACCGGATCCGCGAAACCCTAGATTCACCCGACCCTTTAAGGGTCGTATGAATCGCAGCAGCTATCCGACCGTTTCAGGATCCATACAATTCTTACGCATTTTACCCGTGGGCGCTGCCCACGGCTATTGAATTTGTCCCCTGCGGGGACCGCACCCGTTATCTACCTATTAAGTATCCTGTTCCTATTTCGCGACGCCTTTTCCCTCAATCACAACCAGCGTTCGGTCAACGCCCGGAACGTTAACGGATTCAACCACGCCGTTAGGCCATCTGATTTCCAACTTGTCGACCATGGTCGCGGCGCCCAATCCGAAATGAATCGTCAAATCGTTTTGTGAAGCATAGCCGCCGCCGCTAATCACATCCTGCCGCTGGCGAACCTTACCGGTGGTGACGTAGACGGTGGCGCCGATTGCGTCGCGCGGAGATTTCTTTGACACGTCACCGGCGAGATGCAACGCCAGCCAGTGGCCACTTGAATTCGCGACATTCTTCAACACTGCAGGCTTCGCATCGTTGTTGTTGATGACCACGTCCAACCGGCCGTCTCCGTCCAGGTCGGCAGTCGCCAGGCCGCGGCCATTCCAGGCTGACGCCAGGCCGCTACCGGGCGCAGCGCCCACCCGCTCGAACTTACCATTTCGGAGGTTGCGAAAAAGCAGCGGCTGCTGAGCATAACTCGTGCCCCACTGGTTTCGATCAACGACGGGATAGACGTGACCATTCGCGACAATCAGATCCAACCAACCATCATTATCGTAATCCAGAAAACTCGTGCCCCAACCAAGAAATGGCAGCGAAATCTCGCCCAATCCGGCGAGATAGGTGACGTCAGTAAAGTTCGTATCGCCGTCGTTGTGATAGAGCACATTCGAGTCGTCCGAAAAATTTGTGATGTGAAAACTGATCCGCCCTGAGTTGTCGTAATCGCCAATAGCGAGTCCCATTCCCGCTTGCTCGCGACCGTTTTCATTCAGCGCCACGCCCGAGGGATAACCCACTTCCTCAAAAGTCCCGTCACCTTTGTTGATATAAAGCTGCTTCGGGGTCGAGTCGTTCACCACGATCAAGTCCAGTTTGTTGTCCTCGTTAGCGTGCACGAACGCGGAAGCAAATCCGTAGTACTTTTGCGGATCGTTCACGCCGGCTTTCACGCTCACGTCCTCGAACGTTCCATCATTCTTTTGATGATAGAGCGTATCGCTCTCGCCGGTGAGGCCGCGCGGGCCGCACATGACCGGGGCGCCGCGGAACTGGCAGAAGTTTTGGCCCACGGCGCCCGGCTTGCTGGCTTCGGCCGGACTGCGAGGCAGATTGTTGAGATCTATATCGACATAGCCGGGCACGAAAAGATCCAACCTGCCGTCGCCGTCATAGTCACCCCAGGTAGCGCCGGTGCTCCAACCTTTGCGCGCGACGCCGAGCTTTTCTGCCATATCGGTGAAAGTCCCGTCGCCGTTATTGTGATAAAGCCGCGAGACTCCAAAGTTAGTGACGTACATGTCGGCGCGGCCGTCGTTGTCATAGTCTCCGACTGCGACGCCCATTCCCCAGCGCTCGTTCGCGACGCCGGCTTTGTCGGTAACGTCTTCGAATTTCCAACTTCCCAGATTGCGATACAAAGCAGCGCGCGGCGGTTTTTCTTTTCCTATCAGAGCCGGCAACGTCGATCCATTCAGCAGGTAAATATCCGGCAAGCCATCGCCGTCGTAATCAAAAATCGCGACACCGCTGGAGGGTACTTCAAAAATGTAATCCTTGGCCGGCGTTCCCGAGACATGCTTGAAGTTCGCCAGCGCGGTCTTGCCGGTGGCGTCTTCGAAAATTACCGGCGCTTTGGGATCAGTGATGCCTACGGTTCGCGGCGATGTGTAATTGACCGGCGTACCAGTCACGACTCCGCCGGCCGTTTGAGAGGGCTGAGCCAAGAGAGTTGCGCAACTCAACAAGATGACAGCGATGACCGCGCCGATGGCTTGGAGTGAATGGCAAGATTTCATTGTCGATTTGAAGACTTATGAACTTCGGCGACGAGGAAAGTCTATCCGCTGATCGTTACTGTACAAGCGAAAAATACGCATCCGATAGAATCGTGTCAATCAATATTAAGAGCGCGCGGAGCGCGCGTGAGCATAAAGCCCGGGGCGCAAGCCCCGGGAATCACAGCGCCAAAGTATCGGGAGCCCGCGGAGCGGGCGACAGACCACACAACTTAAATACTGAGAACAGGTCTTCCAATGTCTCACCCAGATCATCTGTCGCCCGCTCCGCGGGCTTCGCTATATCTTCCGGACGCTTCCCGGGGCTTACGCCCCGGGCTTTATGCTTTCGCTCGCTCCGCGAGCTGGGATATGCACAACTTAATCGGCAAGTTCTCGCTTAGCCTTATCAATCAATTCGTTATTGCGCTCGAAAGATATTTGCGGATCACCATCGAGCTGAGGTGGATATTGATGCCGCTGATAAACCGGGTAGGCTTCAGACCGCAGATGCGCCGGCATGTGATGCCCGCGACGCGATGCTCGTTCATGACGCAGCGCTGAAATATCAATCGGCGCCACTACAATTCGTTCACCCGGACCCGGCGATGCCTCGGCCAAAATCCTACCGTCGTAATCGATCACCTGACTGCCGCCTGGCCACGAGTAGGGCGGATAATGTTTCAAACTGGCGCCCTGATTCGCAGCGACGACAAACGCCACGTTTTCAATGGCGCGCGCGCGATTGATGACGGTCCACCAGGCCATCGGCTCCGTCGCTCCCCACGGATCCATGTACGCCGAGACACGCACCAGGACTTCCGCGCCGTTGGCCGCGAGTTGCCGCATGGCTTCGGGAAACAACCAGTCATAACAAATGGCACAACCGATCCGGCCGATGGGCGTGTCGGCGACCGGAAACAGCGGCTCCTCATAGTCTGCAAGATCGTGAGGGCTCGTATGTACTTCGTACGGAATCCACGTGTTCACTTTTCGATACTTGTAGAGAATTCCGTCGCCGCTGATGAGACAGCTCGTGTTGAAAACCCGACCCGGCCAACGTTGGTCGCGCTCCAGCATCGACCCGCTTTGAATATAGATGCCGTGCTCGTGCGCTTTCTGCTGCAGCTTTTCGGTGTGCTCGTTGGGAATTTCGATCGCCAGCTTCTCAAACAACTCGTTGGCAGTTTCGAACACCGGGGCGGAATGGGCGAACTCCGGAAAGACCACCAGACGCACCGGCAAAAACGGCGCGGCGCCGGCAACCGCTGAATCGATCATCGAGAGCATGCGATCAGTGTTGGCGCGCATCCCGCGCCGCTCGATCGGATTCGGCATGTCGGTTTGGCAACAGGCCGCTGAATACCGAATGTGTTCCATAAATAAATTATCCGCAGAAATTCCTGAACCGCGCGACTGGATCAATGAACGAGTGACAAGTCACCAGTGACGAGTGACAAGTGACTAGTGACAAGAAAATAGCCTGGAGAATTCACTAATCGCCGGTCATTCGTCCTTGGCCACGTGTCGCTCATCCCCTGAACTCCGAGCGGCCGCGATCGGATCAATGAACGAGGGCTTTGCTGCAAAAGTCGATTTCTACGTCCGCGAAGCGGACTGAATGCCAATAGCCCAGCGCTTTAGCGCTGGGACAGGGCAGGTGAATTCGCAGTCCGCTTCGCGGCCGGCTGAAAACCATAGGCATGAAGTAGTTCCTTCAGTCGTCCGCTGCGCGGACTCGGTTCCATTACTGCCTTGGTTCCCAGCGCTAAAGCGCTGGGCTACTCTCATTCGTCGGCTTCGCCGACTTTTGCAGCAAAGCCATGAACGAGTGGCCCGTGACGAGTGACGAGTGACGAGAAGATACGTCAGAGAGTTCACTACTCGCTGGTCCTTCGCCACATGTCGCTCGTCACTAGCCTTTTGTCGCTCGTCACTAGCCATTGGTCGCCCGTCACTGGCCCTTTGTCGCTCGTCATGGGCCTTTTGTCGGTCGTCACTAGCCTTTTGTCGGTCGTCACTAGCCTTTTGTCGCCCGTCACTAGCCTTTTGTCGCCCGTCACTGGCCCTTTGTCGCTCGTCACGAGCCATTTGTCGCTCGTCACTGGCCTTTTGTCACTCGTCACTGGCCCTTTGTCACTCGTCACCTGTCACTTGATCCGGTCGCTACCGCTCCCGGTGCTGACACTTCGCTTTAACGGCTCAGCATCGCGTCGATCGTCTGCACCGGCGCATTAACCACGCGCGTGTTGTAAGTCTCGAGATAACGGCGCCGCGCTTCAGTCAGCGGATAACGCTCAGGCGCTGAGTAAGGGTAACGGCTCATCCCATGGAACGGCAGCGGCGCAAGCTGGTCGGGACTGGCCGAGTTAATATCCATCTCCTTGCTGAACCCGTCGGCGTAAAGCAGGAAGGTGCGCGTCCAGCCCTTAGGCAAAGGTGACAGCTTCGCAGCGTCAAACGAGAGGCTGATCTCATCTCCCGGCCGGCTGATGACAAACATGTCGTCGCTGCTCAACAGCAGTTCGCGCACGTCGCCTTCACGCGTGTACCGTCCCGTCATTACTTTCCACGGAGAAGTAAAAGATATCTGGCGATAGTCATAGCCAAAAGGTTCGCCACCGTCCGGAGTCGCTTCGGCCGAGAAACCTCGCCAACGCAGATCGGCCTGAAAAGGATCGAGCCGGTTGACTTGTGTTGGCGATATTCTATCTGAAGTATCGACCAGAATCTGATCCCAATAGATCCTCATGTTATTAACGATGCGAACCTCGCGATCAGAGCTGAGAAACTTGCCGGTGAGATCGACGGTCACGGTCTGCGGCCGCCCCACAGGTATGCCGATGTCCTCGATCACCGTGCGCCACTTTCCGTTGTGATCCTTGACCTGGAGCGCCGGCGGCTTCATCGACTTGCCCGCCTGCGACGCCGCCACGTTATCGCTCGACCACGCATAGTCCGTCCAGCCGGTTAATAGCAAAACCATTCGTTCGGCAGTCTTCTTGCCCATGAATCGATCGGCAAGTTTCAGCGTAAGAGTATGCTCTTCCGCATATCCACGAATCTGATCGCGTTTGAAACCATCCGGCCAACGCCTATCGAGTTTCGAAACGAGATCGAGCACGTCGTGACCTTGATCATCAGAAGCGCCCAATGGCGGACGTGCATCGCGGGTGACAAATAGCTTGTAAGGCTTCGGCGGTTCGCTCATTCCTTCATTTGGATATATTTCGGTCCCTTCGGGATGGGCCACAGCCAAAAGCTGAAGCCGATCGACAAACATCGACTCTTCCAGTTCATTCGTCACGCGCAGCTCGTAACGCCCGTCTTTCTCTTTCAACTGCCGGCCTGAGATACGCACGTACTCAACGGGGTCGGGCTTGTTGTAGCGACGCGGCTCTTCCAGATAACCCATCTCGCCGCCGCCCATGAAATCGGTGACAAACTCGAACCGCTCGCCGTTCCAGGTGTATAGATAAGGACACGATGAAGGTTTTCGATCAAGTTCCGTAATCTGCAGCGAGATTAAGTTGGCAACCCGGCGGCTGGCAGGAAATTCAGTTTCTGCCTGAATGATTCCCGCCGGCCAGATCACGCGAACAACATCCGGCTTCTCCCGCCTACCCAGACCAAAAATCAGATCCGCAGGCGCCGGCGCCGGTGAAGCCGAGTAAGTCTCCAGCTTCTGATACAAACTGCCCGCGCGCATTTCAACTTTCGTTTCCACCGCGCTGCGATTGCTCGCGCGGCCGTGAAGATCGATTTTGACTGAATGATTGCGATTGCCGCCGTCGTTGCGCAAATAGATCAAATCGTTCGAAGCTGAACGTACGAACAGATCTGTGTCTCCGTCGCCATCAACATCGGCCGCCGACAGCGTCGTTGATCCGAGAACTGCCTGGTCTTTCGTTTTGATGAGGCCGCGGCCCAGGGTTGCGTTGCTTACGTCGATCCAGTTATGGCCCACGTGCCTCCAAATATGTAGAAACGTTTCGGGGCCGCATTCCGACACAGATACCAAATCAAGCAACCCGTCGTTGTCGTAATCAATGAACTGAGCAGCGACGGGAATCGCGCTCTCAGGATCGCCCTTCGGCTCCGGCGCAGCTCGGAGTTTGAAGTGTCCGCTGCCATCGCTCAGCGCGAACTTGCTCGCGGCATTCCCAGCACCGAAATAGAAATCAGTGAATCCGTCTTTGTTCAGGTCGCCCGCTGCCACCGAATAGTAGTACCCGCGTAGATCGAGTCCCACTTCGGCGGCCACATCGCGAAAGGTGCCATCGCGCAGATTTCGATAAAGCAAAGGCGGCGTCGCAGCGTTGGCCACCAGAAGATCAACATCGCGCCGGTTATCAAAATCCGTCGGTATTACCTGGATGCTATGCCCGCCGGCTCCGGAGACTTTCGCTTCGGCGGTGATTTCCGTGAATGTCCCGTTGCCGTTATTGCGCAACAACATGTTGGGCGGCCCAGGTGGTTGCTTCTCACCTGACGGCGGTCTGCCATAGTAGACCTTTATTTCCTTCGAAAAATCATGGCTGCCGGCAATGAAGATGTCGAGATCACCGTCGTGATCCACGTCGGCAAACGCTACTGAAGATGAAGCATGCGGGTAAGGCGGAATGCGTGCGTCCGATGTTCGGTCGGAGAATCTGCCGCTACCGTCGTTATGCAACAGCACGCTTTGTTTGTTGCGCAATATAAAGACATCCACGCGGCCGTCGTTGTCGTAATCGCCGGCGACAACTTTCGAGTTGAAGTCACCGGCCGGCAGGCGCGCACTCAGAGCGCCGGATCCATTCGTCGTATTAACGAACCGGCCTCCTTCATTGTGATAAAGCTTCTGTTCATCCGAACCGAGATCAAGTAAATCGAGCCGGCCGTCTCCGTCATAATCAAACAGCGCCACGTCTATTCCGCCCAGGCTGACCGATTCTGCCGACACACCACACCCAGGGAGTCTTTTCCAATTTCGTTTGGGGTCTGGTGGAGTTGGCCTGGTTTCAGAAGGCAGCACTTCGGCACTGGCATCGACAAAGCGGACCCGCGGCGTCGTGCTATCAACCAGTTCAGCTTCAGCCCCGGTCGAAACGATCGCCTCAGCATAGTGTCCGCCTTCGAGGTAATTCGGGCCGACCGTCGTACCAGCGCCGCTCTCTTTTAGTTGCTGGAATTTCTGCAGCACCTGTTGGCCTTGCGTCCGGTCACCCGTGCGCGTCAGCAGCAGGCCCAGATTGTAAAGCGCCGTTTCGTTGTACGGCTCAACCTCAATTGCTTTGCGGAACGCCGCAAAGGCCGGCGCATATTCTTTTTGTTGGCTGAAGATCTGGCCAAGATTGACGTTAGCACCAACATCGTCGGGATCTACGCGCAGCACTTTCTTAAATTCACTGATGGCATCGTCGAAACGATTCTGCGAGCGAGCTATCAGGCCGAGAATGTAGCGGGCCTGCGGACGATCCGGATCACGCTTTAGCGCCTGTTCGGCTTCATGCTTAGCTCGATCGAGGTCAGGTAGGTAATAAAGGGCAATCGCGAGGTTTACTTGCGCGATTGATAGATCTGGTTTGATTTCCAGAGCGCGGGTGAAAGAGGCGACTGCATCCCTCGCCCGGTATTGTTCAAGCAAAGCGACGCCAAAATTGTTCGCTCGATATGCAGCTTCGGTTTTTTCAAAGTCTGCTTGTGCAGGCGCGACGAAGTTTGATCGGGCAGAGGTTCCAGGCGACGACTCGTTCAACTTAGCAGCGCCAAACAGGCCCGACAGGAGCAGCGCAAAGACAATCACCCGGGCGCAGGTTGCGTTCATTTGGCAGTGATCGTCACGTAGTCTTTCCCGTTGTAGAAACGAACCCCATCAGCGGCAAGGCTCATCATCAGCGGCCGCGGTCGCTTGAGTTCATTGTCCTTTGCCGTTGAGACCGAGAGAACTTGATTACCTGCCAGATCGAGGATGTGAAGTTTTCCGTTATCAGCAAAGCCAAAGCCATACGCACCGGCGCCGAGAGGCGAGCCGTTAATCGCTACCGGCGAGTCCGTTATGAAGAACCCCTCGTATTTCGCGCGCACATCAGCCGCGTATCCGGCCGTGTCGACCAATCCCGTGACCACGAATCGATTTGTGCCCCAACGAACGGCCGCAGAGTTTCGCATCTGCGTCGGCGCGCTCAAGCCCTGGAAATAAAACCCGGGCGGCACTACTCGATTCAGTTCTGCGCCAGTCAGTATGGTTGCCGGAGTCTGCGCAACTACAACCGCCGAGACGCCACACACAAACATCAGGACAAATAATCCGGTAAGCGATTTCTCTTTGAGCCGCATAACCTCAGCTTCCTTTCAGCCAGCGTGCGAGAGTTTCGTACTGGGTTGAATATTATATCAACCTCAGCATCAGGCGGTTTCTTTTTGAGACGAAAACCTGATTAATTCGCTCGCCTGAAGCGGATGATTCAGCCTGGAAAATGTATCCGCCGGAGAGGGCGTTAATGCGGCCACATGCGCTTGAGCCGCTCTTCGAGGAAATGGAAGGGAACGTAATCGGCCTGGCGGCCCGAGCGTCTTAATTCTTCGACCATCCGCAGGGCGCCTTCAGCATTGAAGCTATGCACCATGATCGTCGCGGCGCGTTGCAATTCCGGGTGTGACGCAAGGAAGGAAGCGATCGCATAGCCGGTGTGCTCGTCATCGAACTCTTCGGCGTGGTAATGCTCAGGCTTCAGATCGTGATCGAGAAAAATCGAGTCGTACGTGTTCGCTTCGAGCAATTGCTTCGCCTCGGCAACATCGCATGAGATGTGAAGCATGTCTCCTTTGAAACGCTTCTCGAACCAGGCGCAACGACGCTCGTCATCTTCCAGCAGGAAAATCCGAATGGGAGCGCGGCCAGGGTCCGAAGAGGCAATACCAAGTTTCTCTTTCAGTCTCTCAAAAAAACTCATGCGATAGTGAATCTTCTCCGTAAATAGTTACTCGCGCAAAAACGAAGCTAATTAACGCTGATATCTGATCAGCAATCCATTGCTGCCCACGGCCCAACCGTTTTTCTTATCGACAAACAATGCATACAGGTTCTGCTTGGTACCGCTCTCTTGTTCAATCCAGGTTTGGCCCCGATCGCCCGATCGCAGAATGACGCCGCCGCGGCCCACGATCCAACCTTCGTCTTCATTTACGAACTGCACGCTCAGGAGCGTCCCACGCGCGGGCGATTCTACCTTCGTCCAGGTCTCGCCCCCGTTTTCGGTGCGCAGGATGGTTCCCTTCTCGCCCACGACCCAGCCTTGTTTGGAATTGCGAAAGTCCACGTGATAAAGCGTGGCCGGTGTTCCCGACGGCTGCTTGATCCACGACTCGCCGGAATCTTCGGTACGCAGAATTGCGCCGCCGGCGCCCACGATCCACGCGCGCTTCTCATCAACGACGTCAATATGAATCAGTTCCTGTTTGGTCGGCGCCTTCAGCACCTGCCACGTCGATCCGCTATCGCGAGTTATCGCCAGGATGCTGTTAACTACGATGTCGCCGCGGCTGGCCGAGCCGACGACCCAACCGCGCTTCTTGCCGTTGAAGCGAAGACTATAAAGTTCCGGCGTGGCTCCGCTGAAATCAGCAGCCGAGAATTTATGCGCCTCGATCCATGAATGGCCGGCATCAGACGTTTCAAAAATGCTGCCGCCCGTGACTGCCACACCATGATCGCTGCTGACGAAGTACACATCATTCACGGCATGATCGGTCCCCAGCCGCCGCTCAATCCAGTTCGTGCCGCTATCGTCGGTAAAGGCCAGGAAGCCGCTGTCACCCGCCACCCATCCGCGCTTCGAGTCGATGAAAAAAACGGCATTCAAATCACGACCACCCGAGGTGACCCGCGAAATGGTCCAACCGCTCTGCGAATGAGAAACAACCGGGCCGACAGAGATCGCGACCAGCAGAACGAACAAGACTTTGAAACGAATTCTCCGAAGCATCGCGTCAAGACGAGTGTTGCACAGGAGCGCCGATTTAACCAAAGCGGCCCTACAATTCGCGTAGTCGTGGATTCCGCACGGCAACGACGGTCACAAACAGCGCGATGATTACCCCACCTGCCGCCAGCGTTCGCGGCACACCGAAGCGATGCGAGACCGCCCCGGCCAGCAAATTGCCGATGGGCATCGCGCCGATAAACGACAGCATGAACATACTCATCACCCGGCCGCGCATCTCGTCGGTTACCAGTTTTTGCAGCAGCGTATTCGTCACGGCGACCGAGCAGACAATTCCAAAACCAAGCGCAAACAGGAAGACCAACGAGAGTACGAGCCTGGTTGACAGCGAAAAGCCGACGAGGCAAACCGCGAAAGCAAAAACGCCGGAGAGTACAAACCAACCCTTGCGCCTAAAGTCGCCGAGATACGCCAAAAACAGCGCCCCGAATAAAGCACCGGCGCCCGCCATTCCCTGCAACAGCGCCAATCCAGTTTCACCGAGATGAAAAATGTCGCGGGCGTAAACCGGAGTCATGTAAATGTACGGAGCGCCAAACAAGCTCGCCACCGCGGAAATTATCAACAACATCGAAACGCGCGGCCGGCCGGCTACGTAGCGAATCCCGGCAACCAGATCACCCAGGAAAACTCCCTTGTCCTTGACGGAACGGGCCGGTGCCCCGTCTTTTGCGTCCGGCCGATTAAATTTCACCAGCATCATCGCGATCACAACGAAAACAAACGAGAGGCCATTGGCAAAAAAGCACCCGGCCAAGCCGAATAATTTGAACCCTACTCCGGCGAAGACCGGGCCGATTGCCCGCGCGAGTTGGAACTGCGTCGAGTTCAACGCAATCGCATTCGCGAGGTCTTTGTGACCGACCATGTCAAATACGATCGCCATGTACGAAGGTCCCGCCAACGACATACAGCTTCCCGCAACGAAGGAGAGACAGAGCACCATCCACACCTGGACGACGTGCGTCGCCACCAGCAGGCCGAGCGTGAGCGCCGCCAGTCCGGCAACCGCCTGGGTGTAGATGAGCAACTTCCGCCGGTCGATTAAATCAGCGAACACGCCGCCCGCCAGCGTAAACACCAATCCCGGCGCGGTCGCCATGAAACCGTCAATGCCTAACCACAGTGATGAATTGGAAAGCGAAAGGACGAGCCAGCCCTGCGCGACTGCCTGCATCCACGTGCCCACGTTGGAAAGAAAGGCGCCGGACCAAAACAACCTGAAGTTGCGATTGCGCAGGGCGCGAAACATCTCGCTCACACCACGTTCGCGCCGGACGTCAATTTGCTCTCGAGCTGACATGAACAAATGTAATAACATCGGGGCTCGGCTTGCGCCAACCGTGGGAAACTTTCGAGGCTCTCAAGCGTAGAATGCTGCAAACGAGGATCAGTAATTCAATCCGCGAACGTTACACTTGATACAGGGGGGGGATAATTATGACGCACATTCAATCGATTGCACGAGCTTCCATGATTTTGTTGGTGCTGTTTCTTACCGCTTTCGGTAGTGCCGCATACGCGCAGACACCAACATCGACCCCGACACCGCCGGCCGCCACACCGTCACCCGCCACAGTTCCAGCGGCGGATCCAGCAGACGTGGCCACCATGGATTCAATTGTCGCAGCCTGCTATGACGTAATTTCCGGACCTGCAAAGACCGCGCGAAACTGGGATCGATTCCGTTCGCTGTTCCTTCCCGGCGCCCGGATGATTCCCACCGGACGAAGGCCCACCGGTGAAGTCGTATCGCGAGTGCTTACACCGGAGGACTACGTCCAGCGGTCAGGTCCAATCGCGCAGACCGGTTTCTTCGAACACGAAATCTCGAAGCGGGTGGAGAAATTCGGCAACATTGCCCACGTCTTCAGCACCTATGAATCAAAACACGCGAAGGAAGATGAAAAGCCGTTCGCTCGCGGCATTAACAGCTTTCAATTGATGAACGACGGCAAGCGCTGGTGGATCGTGACAATCTTCTGGCAGGGCGAGGATGATAAGAACCCTCTGCCGGCGGAGTATTTGCGGACTCGCAATTGAACGACTTAGGGGTGGGATTGATACCCCAACCCCCAAGTGCGGAGCAGGTCAACGCAACCCTGATCGAAAGCGTGGCTGAAATCCACCATCTGAAAAACTGAGAGCGTCCACGTCCAGAGTTGGTCGTAATCAGGGTTAGAGTTTTGATAGCGCACGGGAATGATCCTGTCTTCCAATCTCCCTTGGGCAAGCGCGTACGAAACCTCTCGCCTCACCCACATTGAGTTCACCGCCTGAGGTGAAAGGAGAACGACAAACCAATCGCACCGTCGTAGCGCGGCTCCAATTTCATCCTGCCACTGTTGTGCACCCATGATATTGGTCTGACTGTACCAGACAGGCACACCGTGCCGTCTCATCATTGACGCCACCGCGTCGGCGAATTGCCGATCCTGACTTGAGTGAGAAAGAAATACCTCTTGAGGAATAATTGCGGCCATTTGAGGAAGGCGCCTTACGCTGCACTCTTAAGCGCTTGCACAATTTCATTGAAGCCAGCTTCAGTCGTTTGACTCTCGCCAAGCGAAACGGGTTTCAGTTTTTTTAGAATCCATGGAATGCTATCAGAGCCCGATTTTCCCACATCTCCAACTAGAACAGGCACGACACGATGCCTGAACGACTTTTCCCCAAGAGCGTAACTGATATTGGCTTGAACCGTCTCGGACGCTAAAGAATTTGGTGTAAGCAAAACGACCATCGCGTCCGACTCTTTCAAGCCTTCTGAGGTTTTCTCAGCCCAGTTGTCACCCGGCAGAATCTCCGACTTATCGAACCATGCATCCAGGCCGGCCGCCTTAAGCCGACTTACTAATTCGGTTGCTAACTCCCGGTCTTTGGGTGAGTAGTTGATAAAAACTTTCATAATTTCTACCCGCAACTCCTTGGAAATGAATTATATCGTGATACATGCTTTGAGCAAATAATCAATCTGCGCGCCGCCACATCGATAACGAGCCGCCTTGGCCGCCGCGCCGTTCGGCGATAATTTCGGCGAGGATCGCGAGCGCTACTTCTTCCGGCGAGACGGCGCCGATATCCAGGCCAATCGGCGCGCGGACCTTTTTCAACTGCGCCGAATCGACTCCTTCTTCGCGCAATTTCTCAAGCACGATGTTCGTGCGTCTCTTGCTGCCAATCATGCCGATGTAATTTGGGTTGGCAGACAGCGCCGCCCGCAAACAATCCTCGTCCTGCTTGTGGCCGCGGGTGACAATCGCGACGGAAACGCTGTGGCCGTTGCCGACCGCATCTCGAATTCCATCTTCCCAACTGTGAGTTGCGATCAATTTGATTTGCTGCTCGCTGGGTGATCCAAAATTCTGAGGCGAGACAAATTCGGCACGGTCGTCGATCAGCGTCACCCGATAACCGAGTAGGGCGCCAAGACGCGCCAACGATGCGCCCACGTGACCGGCGCCGGCAATTACCAGGCTCGGCTCGGTCTCTATGCGTTCGAATAAAAGCAGCGTCTGCGAAAGGCTATCGAGCGTCTGGGCGAAATCGGCGACTCTGCGCGTTATGGTTTCGTCGCGACCTGACAAGAATTCAGGCGCACGAGTAATGACCGCTTCATTCAATTCGCGGTCGTCTAAGTCGCCGACAAAGTTTCCATCCTCCCGCACCAGGAGTTTCGACCCTATCGCCAATTGATCCGAATCGATGACTGTGACCAGCACGGCCCTCAATCCGCGCTGCAACAACTCGCTAATCTCTTCAGCGATCAATGATGTAGCTGAGTCTTTGACTGACATTGAGCGTCCCGAACCGGGACGCTATTTTGACGCGGAAGGCTTGAGAAGACCAATTGCAGTCGCGGCGCGACGCACAAACCACCAGGGGCCGATGAAGAAGTAAACCGGATTGCGAAAGAATGCGGGCCGATTGCCTTCAATTGCGTGGCCGACAAACTGTAGCGCCCAACCAGTCACAAACAGTACCAGCGCCCATCGCCAGCGGAAGAAGAAGAGCGGCCACGAAATTGTGATCAGGGGAATTCCAATTGTGTGGCAGAGCCGGTTCAGCGGATGCTGATGTTGGGACTTGTAATTGTCGACGAGCGAGTCGGACATAAAGACGTTAATCGTGAATCGTAAATAGAATCAACCGCTATTCACGATTCACTATTCACTGCGCTTCCACACGTCGATGAAGATATCCATCGTTCCGCCGCAGACCATTCCTTCTTCGCTGGCTTCATCCGCGGTCAATGAAAAGTGATGCAGAGCGGCTTTCCCGTCGCGCATGGTTTCGCGGGCTTCGGCCCAGACTTCGGCTTCGACGCAACCGCCGCCGACCGTCCCGGCCGTCTCGCCGTTCTCAAAGAAAAGCATCTTGGCGCCGCGTCGTTGAGGGGTCGAGCCACGAGTCTGCGCCACCGTCGCTACCACCACGCGTTCGCCCCGCGCGTTAGCCGCGTCGATTAAACGATAGAGATCATTTTGCGCGATGGTTGACATATTGGATCGTGGCACAGCCTTTAGTCTGTGATTCTAAATCCCATAACACAGACTGAAGTCTGTGCCACGTTACGGACTTGGAGTCGGCGTCGGGCTGGCCTGTGTCTGGGCGTTCTGAATCGCCGCCTTATCGGCCGCCTCCAGCTTTTTCTGCAACCGATCGACTTCCAGGTCAGAGGTTGCGATTGCCTGCTGAATACGGGTCTCACTGGCCGCCAGTTGATCGATTTGTTGCTTCGCGCGTGCGCGCTCACCTTCGAGCTGCTTCTTCCGCTGGGCGCGCAACTCCTCGGGCCGCGTCGTCCCGTAACCGGCGACCGAGCGCTCAATATTTTCCGGCTTCAAGTCGTACTCAACTTGCTCGAGATGGGCTTCGAGATCAGCCTTCTTCACCTGAACGTCGCGCAGCTCAGTTCGCAACTGCGAGGCGCGTTGCTCGGCGCGCGACAACCGTTCCAGATCGGCCATGGACTGCTGGGACGCCTGCATATCGCTGATCTTATCGTTAAGTTTATCCACCTGATTGGACAGGGTGCGGATGGTCCGCTTCATCGAATCAGGGTCTTCCGGTTGAGAAGTGTTGGCGTTTGCGTTCGCGTTGGCATTCCCCGCGGTGGACTCGTCTGAGCTGTTCGTATTTTCAACCGGCGACGGCTGATAGATTTCCGGATTGGTAATGCGCGGAGCGGATGGCCGAGCCCGCCGTTTGGTGCGCTTGCGCTTCTGCGCCGCTGAGTCAACCAGCAACCCGGTCATCAGCACGATGGCAAAAACTACGATAATTAATCTGCGAATAGAACCCTCAGGCATTTGAACCTCCTCAACTAGTTGAGGGATGCTTGCTAGGGAAAGCAGGATGCTTCTGCTTTCACGCACTTTGGGGGCGTTCGTTCCACGACTGCCATCAGCCGACCTGAATCTGGAAATTGATTGACATGGCCCGCACCGACCGGGTCAGCGCTGCTACTCGAATTATGTCAACCCCGGACTCCGCGTACTGGCGAACATTCTCGAGAGTAATGTCACCGCCAATCTCGACACTCACGGCCTGCGAAAGCTCGCGCGCGTATTGCACGTGCGATTGCGCGTCCTCGGGGTTGACATTGAGTACAACCAAATCCGCACCTGCCTCAATTGCATCTTTAATCTCAGCTTGAGTCGAGGCGACTGCGCCAACGCGATGAATGTGCCCCGCCTTTTCGCTGGCACTTTTCACCGCGGCGCGTAACCCACCGCCGATGGCGGCGTGGTTCGGCTCAATACAGATGCCGTCATCGAGACCGTAGCGGCTGTTGACGCCGCCGCCAAGCAACACCGCATATTTCTCCAGCATGCGCAGGCCGGGCGTCGTTTGCCGAGTATCGGCAATCCTGGCGCGTGTGCCGTCGACGGCACGGACAAACTCGCGCGTCAGCGTCGCAATGCCCGAGAGATGGCGGATCAGATTCAGCGCGACTTGTTCGCCGGCGAGCAGCACATCGGCGAATCCGCTGGTGCGGGCGATGACTTTACCGGCCTCTACCTCTTCACCGTCTGCCGTGAATGCTTCCAACTGTTGCTGTGGATCGAGCGACACGAAAACTTCTTCGGCCGCTTCCAGCCCTGCGACCAACATCTTTTCGCCCGCTACAAAACGTCCCTTGGCGCGGGCGCTCCGCATCAGCACGCTCTGAGTCGTAATGTCTCCGCGTCCCAGATCCTCGCGCAGAAACAGGCCGATGCTCGAATAGAGCGCGCCTTCGTCGAGCCAGTTCAATGCGCCTCCCCGGAGCGCGAGCATCCTTGCCCGCAGATTTCGCGTAGCGAACTCAGGCAGTTCAGAGTCATGACAAAGCCTCCACCATTTGATCCAATGCTGCCGTCCGCTGATCGATGTCAACCACGCGCGCCCGCAACTCCGCCACCTTCTCAGCCGGCGCACGATTTATGAAATCAGAATTGCCTAACTGCGACTGCAGTTTCGCCGCTTCCTTCTCAAGCTTCTCGCGCTCTCGCTGCAGCCGCGCGCGCTCTTGTGCAAAGTCGATCAATCCTTCGAGCGGCACAGCGACTTCTGCTCCACCTGCGAGCACTGCCCGGGCTGACGCTTTCGGCATCTGCCCAGCGCCGTCAATCGAAACGTTCGTGGCGCGCGTCAGGCGCGCAATTTGATCGACGCTGGAACCAAACACCGGCTGCATTTCAGCATTCGCAGCAATCAACAGCTGTATTCGATCGCCCGGTTTGATATTCATCTCCGATCGAATGTTGCGTACTCGTGAAATCAGATCGATGACAGCCTGCATCTCCGCTTCCGCACGCTCGTCGATCAAGGCCTCGTCCACTTTGGGATACTCCGCCAACATGATAGTGGGTTCGGCCCCCACGTAAGCGTTATGCAACAACGTGGCGTGATTCACCGGAAGTCTCAGCCACAACTCCTCAGTCAAATACGGCATGAAGGGATGCAGCAAACGGAGCGATCTTTCGAGCACTGCAATCAACCGCGCGCGCGCCTTCGTTCGTTCCTCCGATTCATTTTCAGAGGTGACGGCAGCCTTGGAAAGCTCGATGTACCAATCGCAGAAGTCGTCCCAGAAAAAATGGTAGAGCGTCTGCACGGCGGCGTGGAAATCGTAGTCCGCGAGCTGCTCGTCAACGTCGCTAGCAGTCTTATTAAGACGCGAGAGAATCCAGCGATCGTGAAGCGGCAGATTGTCGCGATCGGAGAAAGGGTCACTTGATCCGGTCGCTACTGCTCCCGGTTCTGACACGCCCGGCTCTGACACATTCATCAGACAGAAACGCGCGGCGTTCCAAATCTTGTTTGCGAAGTTCCGATACGACTCGACCTGCTTTTCATTCCAGCGCGTGTCGGTCGATCCGATAGACGCCAGCATCACACGCGTGGCATCGACCCCGTACTTATCGAAGACCTCCAGCGGATCGACACCATTCTGCTTAGTCTTCGACATGCGCTGCCCATGCTTGTCCAAAACCGTCCCGGTGACGTAAACATCGGCAAACGGTTCCTTGCCGATGAACTTCAGCCCGGTCATCACCATGCGCGAGACCCACAGAAAGATAATGTCGCGCGCGGTAATCAGGACTGAAGTCGGATAAAAGGTTTTGAGATCCTCAGTCTGGTCCGGCCAGCCCAGCGTTGAGAAGGGCCACAGCGCTGAAGAGAACCAGGTGTCCAACACGTCGGGATCCTGCGTCAATTCGTCCGTTCCAGCTTTTGCCTGCGCGTCTTCGCGCGTGCGGGCGACGAACACCTCACCGTTCTTCGTGTACCAGGCGGGAATCTGATGTCCCCACCAAAGCTGGCGCGAAATCGTCCAATCGCGCAGATTCTCGAGCCAGTCGGAATAAACCTTCTCATAAGGAACTTGCGGCACGAACTTCGGCTTACCGTCCTCACGCAATTTCCCCAGCGCCAGGTCACGCAACTGATCCATGCGGCAGAACCACTGCGTTGAGATCAAGGGCTCGAGCACAGTCTTGCATCGCTCGCACTTCGAGATGCCGATTTCGTAATCGATCACTTTTTCAAGCAAGCCCTGCGCTTCCAGCTTCTCCAGCACCAACTCGCGAGCTTTGTATCGGTCGAGACCCGCGAAGTCGGCGCCCGCGGCTGCGGTCATCTTCGCGAACTGGTCGATAACTTGAATCTGATCGAGGTTGTGTCGCAGGCCCATCTCGTAATCGTTCGGATCATGCGCCGGGGTGATTTTGACCGCGCCAGTTCCGAACTCTGATTCAACATACTCGTCAGCGACCAGGGGAATTTCGCGCCCGATGATTGGCAAGATCAAAGTCTTCCCAATCACCGCGCCATATCGTTCGTCCTGGGGATTTACGGCCACCGCCGTGTCGCCCAGCATCGTCTCAGGCCGAGTAGTGGCTACGGTGATGAAGCCGTCGCCGTCCTTGAATGGGTAACGGAGGTAATACAGCTTCCCCTGCTGCGGCTCGCGCAGGACTTCGAGATCCGAAAGCACCGTTTGATCGTTCGGACACCAGTTCACAATCCGGTTGCCGCGATAGATCATTCCCTCTTCATACAGACGCACGAAGACTTCGCGCACGGCGCGGGACAAGTCTTCGTCCATCGTAAATTTCAATCGGGACCAATCGACTGACGCGCCTTCACGTCGCATTTGATTGAGAATTTGGCCGCCGTATTCCTTCTTCCACTGCCAGACGCGTTCGACAAATTTCTCGCGGCCCAGATCGTGACGGGTCAACCCTTCTTTCTTGATTTGCCGCGTCACCATCAACTGAGTCGAGATACCCGCGTGATCCATTCCGGGTAGCCATAGCGTGCGAAATCCCTGCATGCGCTTATGGCGCGTCAGCACGTCCATCATCGTGTGCTGCAGCGCATGGCCCAGATGTAGCGAGCCGGTAACGTTGGGAGGCGGAATGACAATCGTAAAGACCGGCGCGGCTCGGTCTTTATTGATTTCAGGCGCGAAGTAGCCACGCTCTTCCCAGCGCGCGTAGTGAGAAGCCTCGGCTTCTGCAGGGTTATAAGTTTTGGGGATCTCAGTCATCCGTAAACGCCCAACGAAATGTTTAGAGGCGGGCTACTGCCCGCCCATTCTTGAGAACAACTCGATTGTAACGCAAAGTATTAGATTGCGCAGACGCGCAAGCCAACACAAACTCACAGTTTAATTACAAAACAAAAAGGCGGGCACTAGCCCGCCTCTAAACAAGATTGGTGATTGAGATGCCTCCGCTAGTTCTGATCGAGCTTCTTCTTAATCAGCAACTCTGATAATTCCGGCACCACTTCCCACGCGATTTCACGCACCACCTGGTCAGACATCTGCTCGATCACACGTCGCGCGATCGCATTGATTGCCTCCGCGGAAAGTTCCGGTTGAGCTAAACCAACTCCCGGCGGATATGCCAGCGGACCGGTCGGCGCGTTCTCCGCTGCCAACGAAGGGGCTTCGCTGAAAGATAATGGTTCGTCCGCGGTCTCGGGCGACATCGCTTCCGCTTCGATGGGGTGCTCGTCGACAACCGCTTCGGCTTCTTGAGCCGGCGCTAACTCCCACGACCGGTCTGCAACCGGAGGTAAATCAATATCGAGATCGAGAACGACGTCATCAGCAAACGTGCTCGCCGCGAATTCGCTATCATCCAGGTCCAGCAAGGCGTCGCTGACCCGGGGCCGCGGCGGCTGGTTCATCCTCACCGTTTCATTCATAGGTATATCACTCGTCACTTCGGCGGGTGTTTGGTCGAGCATCTGCACCTCGACCTGAGCCTCGCCGGAGGGTGGCTCAATTTCTAAAGTGTCGTATAAGTCTGGCGGGTTGGCAGCGGCTTCCGGTTCAAGTCGCGCGGTATCGGCCGTCTGGAACTCGATATCAGGCGCACAGGCTCCGCCGATCTCTTCGTGCACCGGAGTTGTTTCCAGTTGCGCCGCTTCAACCAGGACCGTTACATGCGGCTCATCCTGTTCGACAATCACAGGAATTGGTGACTCATCGAATCCAGATGTCTCGGCTTGAGACGAATTCACTTCTGCCATTACTTGATAATCGGATTCATTGGTCGCTGCTGGTCGATCACTCAGCAACGAGTCAACCCGATTGACCAGCTGCCGGATCGACTGAAACGGCTTTGTAATTACGTCGTCCGCTCCGGCGCGCTGAGCTTCGGCTTCGTCAAATGGCGCGAACGAACTGACCAGGAGCATCACCGGAATTTTCGAAAAGCGATTGTCATCTTTCATCGAACGGCAAAGTTCGTAACCGTTCAATCCGGGCATGAACGCGTCCGCGAGCACCACATCCGGAGTCAAATGTTCCAGCTTGTCCAAAGCCGCTTGACCGTCGCCGACAGAAAAGACCTCCATCCCTTCATCGGCAAAAGTCAGTTCAATGACCTTTTGCACTGCGGCTGAATCATCAGCCAGTAACAACTTTCTTCCGTTAATCAACTTAGTCTCGGGTCCCGTTCGGGTCAATATTAACGGCCATGCCGCTAATTTGAACCTAGCACCCGCAAGAAAAGGGCGTCAAGGGTTTTTATTGTTTGCTGGGAAATTAGTTGAAATAGGTGCAGGCGCTACTGGGATCGGGCCGCGCCAGACTCCGTATCCGTGAGATTTGATTCGTCTTTGGCCCGATGTCGTGGTGACGCGGTTTGGCGGCGCTCATTTTCACTTTCGCGCATCGCCTGGTTGTTCTTTATCGGTTCGCTGATGGTCCTTCTTTTGAGATCTTTGTCTGACACGATTACTCCTTCCTTGTCATTCTGATCCGGGTGGCTCGTGACGCGATTTCAGGCGTTCGATTTCGCCAGCGATTCGGTTTTAGGGACCGCGTCGCTCTGTTCATAAGGCGCGGCGCTTTCCTCGGTAATGCGATATCGCAGGAATGCGCCAACCCCGCCCACCGGCTCGAGCAAACTGACGTCTTCGATAAATGTTACGCGAGCTGACGACAATTGTGTGGCCCGCCTGACGAGCTCGTCGGCTATGACCCGCGCATTAATTTCCACCGGCACCACCCCGTCCACCGTGTACGCGGCCAAAAGCTTCTTCACTTCCGCTTCATCATATTCGAGATTTGATGCGATGTTCGTGATGAGCATCTCTTCCACCTGGCCGTTGGACACCGCCGCTAGCGTTTGTTCCACGCCGCCTACGCCGAGGTCGTCGGCGCGATACTCATTCATCAATCTTTCCACTTTCTCGAGGTCGCTCAAAGTGTCATAACGCTGAAAAGACGCGAGCGAGTCGGTAACCAGTTGATGCTCGGGCGTATCGATGCCGAGACTCAACACGTCGACAACTTTTTCTGCCAGGTCTTTCGGCATTTGCTCACGCAGCAGCGGAATGACAGTCTTTTCATCACCGGCAAGAATGATGTTTTCGACGGATTCTTCTCGGACAACCCGCGCCAGGACATCGATCACCTCTTTGGCGTGGTGCAGGTGATACTGCTCTTCGTGACGCTGATAGCGTGCTTGCGACCAGCCCCCGACCTTTGAGTGCCTGGTCTTCACGTTGTCGATCGCCCTGGTCTCAACGGCTTGGCCGGCACTGAACACAGAGATCCGCGCCCGATTAGTGTCCGCCAGGACCACTGCGTAACGCCGATACTGATCAATCAGACGCGCCAATGGATATAGGTGAGGCCGATCGTGGACAAACAGACGATGACGTTCAAACGGCGCCGCGAACTGGCCCACTTCAAAATAGTCCTGCGCGGCCGAACAGGCGAAGATGGCAACTCCATTCGCTTCCGGCCGCAGTCCATTCTCGAGATAACGCGCGATGCGCACGAAGTCTTCTTCGAAACTGGCGCGCGCCGGTGAATGAGTGTCGTAGGTTCGACCGCGATCAGTGAGTTGCTTACGAACCCACGGGTGAAAATTTTGCCGGCCGTGCTGGTCGGCCTGCGCATTTAAATACAAACTGATTACCGGCGCCGGCGCATTTTCGAATTCCAGCAGTCGCTTCATCAACGCTTCCGGCTGTTCCAATGCTTCAGTTGTGGGGCGATCTGAAACTGCTGAAGCCATATTACCCTCCCCCTTTGCTCGTTGAATTTCATAGTCCAGGCACTCATGCCGCCCGCTTCTTGCCGGCGAGGCTTTTCTTCAAAGCCGCCATTAAATCGACCACCTTCCCCGGCTGCTCCTCCGGCACGTCAACTTCGACGACGTCCTTGTGCTGCTTTCGCTTTTTCTCCACCAGCTTGAGCAGCTTTTCAGTCTGCTCATCTTTCAACTCTTTCAGCGAGAGGCGCTTGTCCGAATGCTTCTCAATTAAGCTCTCGAATTTTCTCAAAGCCGTCGCGGCGACTTTCTTTTTTTCGGGCAGGCCGATGTCCTTGGGCGAGCGAATCTCATCCGCGAACCGCATCGTCTCAGCGCGCAGGATTTCGTTCTCAGGAAAAATCGCGACCAGATACTCCTTGCCACGCATCACGAACGTCGCCACGCCCGCCAGTTTTTCCTTCTCCATTGTCCGTGACAGCAGACGGTAGGCCTTTTCTGATCCTTCGCTGGGCGCGAGAAAGTACGAACGGTCGAAATGAAGCGGCGGGATATCTGCGAGGGGCACGAAGCGGCGCAAATCGATGTCGCGGCTCTGCTCCGGCGCCAAACGCTCCAACTCTTCATCAGTGACGATGACGTACCGATCCTTGTCGTATTCAAAGCCGCGCACCATGTCTTCATCGTCCAGATCCTTACCGGTTTTTTGCGAGTAATAACGACGATTGAGCGGCTCGCCTTCGGGTCCGAGCATTCGCAGCGGGGCGCGGTTGGTGCGATTTCCCGGGTAGAGATCAACCGGTACGCTCACCAGGCCGAAGGTAAGCGTGCCTGACCAGAACGGACGGGCCGAGCGCACAACCGCGTCGTCGTCCGATCGTTTTCGTCTTGATTTCCTTCTCGCTACCATCGTGCTGTCGTCTTCTCAAAATCTGCTCACTGCTCACCGCTCACTGCTCACTGCTCACTGCTCACCGCTCACTCCCCTCACGCCGCCTTCTTCTGCTTCTTCAACGCGGCGATACTCTTCGACAAAGCTGAATTGAGCGCCGTCGTCTTGCGCTTGGACTTCACCAGATGAAGCTTCGGCTTGTGACCTTTGGCTTTCTTCTCGACAAATTCCATCACGCGCTCGCGATACTCGTCCTGGTATTCCTTCGGCTCGAATTCACCCTTGAGCAAGTCGACTAGCTGCGTAGCCATAGCCAGCTCTTTTTTATCGGGCGCGCGTCCGGATGGCTTCGGCAGATCTTTCGCCGACAGCACCTCCTCGGCGTTTCGCAGCGTGAACAACATCAGGTAGTCATCGACCGCGCGCACAGCGCCGACGTAAGCCTTCTTGCGCATGACCCAATGCGCGAGGCCTTCGCGTTCCTTCTTTTGCAGCGCCTCAGCCAACGCGAAGTAAGCTTCCTGATCGCCGTCGGGCCCAAGGTAATAAGGTCGCTCAAAATACTCAGGTGGAATTTGCGACGGCGGCAGGAATTGGGTGATCTCGATTTCGCGAGAGGCTTCCGGCTCGAGCTTCGCCAAATCCTCTTCGTCAAGTATGACGAACGTACCGGGCTCGACTTCGAAACCCTTCTGAATTTCCTTCGATTCCACTTCCTTACCGCTATCAGCTTCGACCATGTGCTGCTTGACGCGTTGCTTAGATTTCGATTCGAGGATGTGAAAGCGCACAGTCTTGTCCTGCACGGCCGAATAAAGCTTCACTGGCACCCTGGTTGAACTCAGCTTCAATTCACCTTTCCAAATGGCCCGCGCACTCATTTCAATTCTCGCTTTCCACGGTCACACAATCCGCGCAAATGATCTCAGCCGCGATTGTCGTTACGCACATTCCACATAGCGGCCCGTCGCACGCGTAACACCGATACTCCGTCTGAATAACGTACGTGTGACTGCATGCAGGACAGACTTCGGTACCTTCATCCAGCCACCACGGCGCGTTCTGCTTCGTCTTCGCCATCCGTACCCGGACAGAGGCATTTCAAGTTCCACAACCAAGGCAAACCGCCAGTTTGTGCTTGAGCCTTTCGGGCCAGCGCGGTATTCGCAAACTAACAGTTTGCGTTACAGGTGCATTTTGATTTGTGTTAGTATCGGCTTACCCCTGAAAGAGACACATCAGTAGTTCCCTCTTCTCCCAGACCGACGAGCCTGAGACTACGGATATGGATCTGTCGCAAGCATCAACCACCACCACTAACGAGAATTCAGAGACAGCCGACCAACTAGAACAGCAGCGCAAGTGGTTAGAGGTCACGCTCAACAGCATTGGTGACGGTGTCATCACTGCCGATGTCCACGGAAACGTCACGACGCTTAATCCGGTTGCCGAGCAGTTGACTGGCTGGAGCACCGTCGAAGCCAGAGGCAGACCGCTTCAGCAAGTCTTTCGCATCATCAACGAAGACACCCGTCAGGAGGTGGAAAATCCCGCGCTGCGAGCCATCAAGGAAGGCAGCATCCTGGGCCTGGCAAATCACACGGTGTTGATTACCAGGGAAAACCGCGAAATCTTTATTGACGATAGCGGGGCGCCGATCAATGTTAACGGAAAGGTTGTCGGCGCCATTCTCGTCTTTCGCGACATCACCGAACGGCGCAAAGCAGAGCAGGCCCGGGCGTTGCTGGCCGGCATCGTCGATTCGTCGGAGGATGCCATCGTCAGTAAGAGTCTCGAGGGCATCATCACCTCATGGAATCACGCTGCGGAACGCATGTTCGGGTGGACTTCTGAAGAGGCTATCGGCCAATCCATTCTCATGATTATCCCGGCGGAACTGCGCGATGAAGAGACCATGATTCTCGGCCGCCTGCGTCAGGGACACCGCATCGAGCATTTCGAGACTATCCGCCAGACAAAAGACGGCCGCCGACTGAATATCTCGTTGAGTATTTCCCCAGTGCGCAATAAGAGCGGCCAGATTATCGGGGCTTCCAAAATCGCGCGTGACATTACCGCACGCGTCCGCGCTGAAGAGGAGCGCGCCGTGCTGCTGGCCAGCGAACGCGCGGCGCGCGAACGCGCGGAAGCCGCCAGCCGCGCGAAAGACGAATTTGTCGCCATGATTTCCCACGAGATTCGTTCGCCTTTGAACGCGATCCTCGGATGGTCGCAGATGTTGCGTCAGGGAACGCTCGACAAAGCTGCCACCACCAACGCGCTCGAAAGCATCGAGCGCAACGCGCGCGCACAGGCGCAACTGGTTTCCGATCTACTCGATATATCAAGAGTTATTACCGGGAAGTTAAGAATTAACGCTCGGCCGGTAGACATCACCAACAGTCTCGAATCGGCGCTCGAGTCAATTCGCCCGGCCGCGGAAGCCAAACAGATTCACATCCAAGTCGAACGCGAACCGTACGCGACGGTGGTCACCGGCGATGCGGATCGCTTGCAACAGGTCTTTTGGAATCTACTTTCAAACGCGGTCAAGTTCACCCCGCGCGGTGGCCGCGTCGACGTGAACGTGGCGCGCAAGGAATCGCAACTCGAAATTACGATTCGCGACACGGGCGCGGGCGTCAGCCCGGAATTTCTCCCGTTCATTTTTGATCGCTTCACGCAGGCTGATACCACCACTGCGCGTCGTCATGCCGGACTGGGTCTGGGACTGGCGATTGTCAGGCACATAATCGAATTGCACGGCGGGACCGTGAAGGCTGAAAGCGAAGGCCCGAACAAGGGCGCAATCTTCCGAATCACGCTGCCGGTGCGCGCGCTGCAAGTTTCAAATCGCGAACAAGATGCGTCGCCGGCGACCGCGCCGGTTCATTCGTTGGTTCGGGACATAGCGCTCGATCGCATTCGCATCATGATCGTGGACGATGAAGCTGAGACTCGCGATCTACTGAAGATCATGTTGGCGTCGCACGGGGCCGATGTGACTGTTTGCGTTTCAGCCGCTGACGCCCTAAACAGAATCGAGGAATGGAAGCCCCAAGTTATGGTTTCTGATATCGGGATGCCTGAATTGGACGGTTACTCGTTTATCCGGAAGGTGCGTGACCTCGATTCGGAGGTTCGCCATGTTCCGGCCATTGCCCTCACAGCTTATGCCCGCGCGGAAGACCGCATGCGGGCGCTGGCGGCCGGATTCCAGATGCACGTGCCCAAGCCCGTCGAAGCGTCCGAATTAGTGATGGTCATCAACAGTCTGGTTAGGCGGATTTGAGTGCCGCGCGCGGTTCCAGGGGAACGATGCGATCGAGCACTAACTGCAATCGGTCAAAATCGATTGGTTTAAGGAAGTACTCATTTGATCCGGCCTCAAGGCACTGTTGGCGATAGCGCTGGGGGTCGTGGCCCGACACAATAATTATCGGCACGTCCTTTAATTTTCGGTGCAGACGCAGGTTCCGCGTCACCGACAGGCCGTCTAACTTGGGTAGTTGCAGATCCAACATTACCGCGTCCGGCTGATTTTTGATTGCGACTTCGAGGGCGCGCACACCATTCTCTGCCAGAATCACCCGGTAACCTTTCGATTCCAGCAACAGCTGCATCATTTCGCGCGAGTCGGCGCTATCTTCGGCAATCAGGATTGTGGGTTGCTTTGGCCGACTGGCCAGAGGCCGGTTGGCTCGTATCCCAGGAGACACCGCCAAGCTATTCTTTGGAGACATCTTCTTTACCTCAAAAACTAAAAGGGGCTGCTTGCTCGGAACATTCGGGGGAAGGACAGCGACCGACTCAGTTTGACTGGAGCGAGGACGCGCCTCCGGTTCCATTACCTGTCGGGTCAACGAGGCCGCCAGCCTAACGGTTCAGTTCCGCGGTGTCTGTACGCTTTCTGACAAGAAACGATTACAAAATTAAGGCAAAAAGGTGGCGGCGTGACGCCTCCCACAACATCACGCCGCCGGCTCACATCAGTGATGTGAGGCGCGCCTGCGATGTCCTCACCCCATCCGGCGCGCAGGGTGAATACGTTCAGCATTCACCTGTTAGCTGCGCCTTATACCACCTGAACGCACGACTGGCAACTGTTTTGTTCGGAATCAGTGTTCCCGGCAGGCTTTGCTGCAAAAGTCGACGAATGAGAGTAGCCCAGCGCTTTAGCGCTGGGAACCAAGGCAGTATGGAACCGAGTCCGCGAAGCGGACGACTGACGGAATCTCTTCATGCCTATGGTTTTCAGCCGTCCGCGAAGCGGACTGCGAAATTCACCTGCTCCCTGTCCCAGCGCTAAAGCGCTGGGCTATTGGCATTCAGTCCGCTTCGCGGACGTAGCCAATCGACTTTTGCAGCAAAGCCCTTCCGGCAGCTCACTCGACAAGATCCGGAGCCTCAACATCGTCACGACCAGAGGCAGCGCTAACCACCGGCGGAGGCACCGACGGGTTAATGGCATCGTTCTTGCCACAACCAAAGATGCACGCCCGACCCTGATTCAATAACAGACAACGGAGTTACCTCATGGCTGATAGTGCTTCAAACGCCAACAGTGGCGGACAGACACGCGCGCAGTGTGTGATGTGTGGGACCAGTATCGCGCCGGGCAGCACTTCGCTCGAATTGCTCTGCTTAATTTGTCGGGCCGCGATGCTTGATCGCATTTTCCAGGCGCGACGCCGGCGGGTGCGAGGACTTGGCAGCGAACGTTAACGCGCCCCCCCGAAAGGAAATCCGCACGCGCCAAATCCGAATTCGCATGCGAGGAATCGCAATCAGGTTACCGTCAATTCAAATCCGATCAGCGTCAACACAAACTGTAATCGCGTCGATCCGCAATGCAATTCTCTCGATCCTGATTGGGATTCTGTCGATCGCTATCCGCACGGCTTCGATCCGGGCACGAATTCACTCGATCCGAGTTCGGATCGCTGAGTTTCAAATGTGTATACTTGTGATCCGGATTTCAATCGCCGCAATTCAGACTTGAATTCTTCATATTCAAGTCTGGATCCGCAAAAATCAAATGGTCGCCGGCGCAAAGCAAGGCTGCAACCTGCTGATATCGCAGCTACTTACCCTCCAGCAGGGAAAATCATTGCCAAATTAGTCCGTTTGTAATAACCTCCCGGACGTCTTTGGACGCCCACAACTTCTTACCCCGGGGGACTCACGCCCTAAGTCCCCTCCCTGACATAAGGAGAATCTCCATGGCGAAAATTCGTCTCAACCTCAGGAGTCTTACCATTCCTCAAAAGGTGGCCAAGGCCCAGCAGATTGTTACATCGCTTACGGGAAACGTCAGTTTCCCCACACCCTCGCCGGCGCTGGCTAATATCACCAGCGCGGCGAACGAGCTAAAGACCGCTGCCGATGACGTTCAGGCCGTAACTCAAACCCGAAAAGAAAAAGTGTCGATTCAGAACTCGCGGGAAGACACGCTCGATCAGTTGCTGACACAGCTGGCCGGCTACGTCGAGAGTGTCGCTGGTAATAACGAGCAGATGATTCTTAGCGCGGGCATGGACGTGCGCGCCGCGTCCGTCACCAGCACCGAACCACCGGCCTAACCGGAGGCATTCACAGCCTCGGTCGGTGATCGCGATGGCGAGCTTGATTTGAGCTGGGATTCGGTGCCCGGCGCTAAGAGTTACGTCATCGACCAGAGTGGCGACCCTGTGACGCCAAGTAGCTGGTCACACACCGGCGTGAGTACGCGCTCGTATTACACGGCCACAGGGTTGACCAGCGGCACGCGCTACTGGTTCCGAGTGGCCGCCGTCAATGGCAACGGGCAGAGTGGCTGGAGCGATCCGGCGATGAAGATCGCGCCCTAACAGATCATGAGCCGGCAGGCTCATGTGCGAGCCGGGCGCGCCTCGTGAAAGCGGGCACAGTCGACCAGGGCGGTCGCTGCGCCCAACTGGCGCCAGACGCGGCGCGCCCGCCCATCTGCATCTTGGCGCAGCAATGCGCCGAAGCGCAGAGACGAAAGAACGAGAATGCGCCAACTCGCATCGCGTGAATACGCGATCGCGAATGCTGGATCGTGAATGCGCCGAAGGCGATTGAGGTGAAAGCCCAGGCCAACGGCCTGGGTGACGAACAGAAAGAAATTTGAGCCCTGAAAGGGCGAAAGGAAAACGAGGTGCCCCAATCTCTCTCACAAATTCTCGTTCATCTTGTCTTTTCCACTAAGAACCGGGAGCGACTTATCGCTGACGATATGCGCGACGACCTCCATGCATACATTGGCGGGATTATTGGTAATCTCTCCGGCACGCTATTAAAGGCTGGCTCTGTCGAGGATCACATTCACCTTCTCATTGCGCATCCGCGCACACAATCGCCGGCGCAACTCGTCGAGTCGATCAAGACCGGGTCATCGAAATGGATGAAGACGAAGGGTGCCACCACTTTTCATTGGCAGAACGGTTACGGTGCGTTTTCTATCAGCCCTTCGCATCAACCGGCACTGGAGAAATACATCATCAATCAGCGTGAACATCATCGCACCACAACTTTTGAGGGCGAGTATCGGAGGCTCTTAAAGAAATATGGAATTGCGTTTGATTAACGATATGTTTGGGATTAACGCAATTACTTTCGCCCTTTCAGGGCTCGTGATTGATCGGGGTCGTGTTCCCAGGGCGTTGCCCTGGGCTATCACCTTGTGGCCCGTTGGGCCACACATCACGCGCTTCGACCGAATTGCCTGTACGTTAGCGTATCTCTCGATTGAATACGCTCGGTTACTCTCTTTTCTTCGTAACATAGCGTCCGCTCCGAGATCGTTAACCTTTACTTCTAATCTACATGCGCGTACGGTGGAGTTGTTAAGCCCGACGCGATCTTTATCAACCCAACTAACGTCATTGGGTCCGTACTTCCTTTCGGAAAGTAAGTCCCTCCTTGTGCCGTCAGCTGCGTTTTAGCGTGACCGAATAAGGAGGCCCCTGATCTCCAAGCCAAACAAATCTTCCTCTGCTTCAGGCAATCGTGTGCTCGCGAAGCTGTCGGCGGCTGAGCATGCTCGCGTCTTTCCTCGTCTTGAAAAGGTTCAGCTAACACGGCCGGCGGCTGATCACTATTAACGCTGGCGTACAGACAAAGAATAAGGGCACACATATGGTTACCAATTCGCAGCGTCCGCCCCCTATGACAAATCAGCCAAGACCGGCTAACAAAATCCTCAGCGCCCTGCCTCCCGAAGAATTTGAGCGACTCCAACCGAAGCTTCGCGACGTAACCTTTCCCATCGGCAAAATTCTCTATCAGGCTGAAGAACCGATCGAGTCTGTGTACTTTGTTAACCAGGGAATCGTCTCATGGCTGGCCACTCTGGAAGACGGCAATACGGTCGAAGCCGGCGTCATCGGCAACGAAGGACTCGCGGGTGTGGCAATCCTGCTCGGAGCTACTTCAACGCCCAACCAGGCATTGTGCCAAAGTGATGTTTATGCTTCGCGCGTTGCGCGCGCCGACATCATCAGCGAATTTCGCCGAAACGGAAAACTCAATGCTCTGATTCTGCGTTTCCTGCATTCGATGTTCACACAGGTAGCCCAGACCGCCGCTTGTAATCGCCTGCATACTTTGGATCAGCGGCTGGCGCGCTGGTTGTTGATGACGCACGATCGCCTGGACGGCGACCGGTTTCCCTTAACGCAGGAGTTTCTATCACGCATGCTGGGCGTCAGGCGCGCCGGCGTCAGCGTGGCGGCCAACAGCCTCAAGCAATCTGGACTGATCGACTACCATCGCGGCAGCATTCGCATAGTCAATCGTGAGAGTCTCGAACAGCTTTCATGCGAATGCTACAGGATTGTGAGAGATGAATACGAAGAGCAATCGTAGACGCCTCGCCCCCTGAATCGTGACACAATTGTAACGCTCTCGTGCCTCTCCCCTAACATTCGCATTTCTGACCGTACAGACAATCACATCCAAAATAGCTGAAGCTGATTGCTAGCTCCTTCTCATTATTTTGAATCGAGGCCGCGTTCAAGAATGCATACTATCCTGGTCGTTGAAGACGTAGATGAGATCAGCTCGAATATGAGCAAAGCTCTGCGCAACCGCGGTCATAAGGTGGAGCGCGCGGTGGACGCCGGAGAGGCCATTGAGATGGCCGAGGCTAATCGGCCGGCGCTGATTCTGACCGATCTTGATCTGCCAACCTTCGATTCGTTGATGCAGCAGCTCAGACACCATTGCGACTTGAAAAACCTGCTGGTGGCAATCATCGATATCAATCATCCAAAAGTGCCGGACCAGAGCGTCAATGTGCTAACCGATTTTCAGGCGCTGGACGATCTGATTGAATCAGCCGGCGCGGCCCATGCCTAAAATTTGTTCGTGGCCGTACAGACCGCACTTGTAGAATATCTGTCGCAGGTGGAGTGACTCAGGTGTCGTCTTTTAGCTTGAAAAACTGAGCCGACCACTCGGGATTCCACCTGCACCAAATTCTCAACCCCGACAGAAAGAAGTTCCCCCATGTCCATACGGCCCGAGGTTGGCACGTGGTACACAGTGGTCACCTGTGCGCACTGCAATTCAGTCGTTTACCTGTTTCGCGACCTTACCGACGGCAAAGGCTCGCTCAGCGCGACGTACTTCGTCACTTGTCCCCACTGCCACAAGAAAGGCGAATACGAAGCGCGACATTTTCGGCACGCGCCTCGGGCTGAAACATTAGGAAAAGGCTTATGATTGCTTGGGAAGACGGTTGCGAATGACTGCATCTCAGCTATTCAGACCTGGGGAAGGGCGAGTAACTGTCCAGATTCAGAGGACTTGCAGCATCTGCCGCTCCCGAAGTGCGCAAACTTTCCGCTTGACATGCTGAAACGGCATCGGCTAGGATTCGCCGACGTTTCAATCAGTGCCTGGGTTTGGATTTACACCTGCCTTCGCATTTCGATTTGCAAGCGCAAAAGTTAAAGAGGATTTAGTTTTTGCCTCGTAGTATGTGCACTCAGATCAGGTTTTACGCGGATCAAAAGTGCATTTTGGTAAGTTGTGTTTCCGTAAGCGCCCCAAAGGTAAGCGCGTCCGGCTCACAGCATTAACTCTCGGAAAAGTGGCACAGACTTTAGTCTGTGTGGCGCCTCGCAAGATTAAAGTCTGCGCCACGGCTCCGTTTTGATCGAATCGTTAGGAGGATTCGTTTGTATGTCTAGAATAACCGGTAAGGTCAAGTGGTTTAATAATTCGAAGGGCTACGGCTTCATCGAGCAGCCAGGCTCGTCGGATATCTTCGTTCACTACAGCGCCATTCAGGGCGACGGCTTTAAGACCCTCGAAGAGGGTCAGGAAGTCGAATTTGAAGTGACGCAGGGGCCCAAAGGACCACAGGCTGAAAAAGTAACCAAAGCTTAGTCTCCCGGCTTTGCTTTACAGCATAGCCACTGACCGCTTCCGGTCGTGAGCCCGGAAGACGCGGAATAGAAAAGGCGATCTCAAGTTATTGAGATCGCCTTTCTTCTTTTGTGTCAAATCCGATGTTGTGTCAGAACC
>JBIOZK010000016.1:0-25279 GCA_044870975.1 Pyrinomonadaceae bacterium | reverse complement strand
TTGCACATTTCCGAGCTCCAATTGTCCCATCGACAGCCCTCCGTCGGAGGAATCGGACGAGCCGGAGGAATCGGACGAACCGGAGGAAAGCAATTGACGGCGAGACACCAGAGAAGAGTGCTCCCGGGGGATGATGAAGCGTCGATCGCCGAACAAATTCTCGGCGGGCTCATCGACAACATCAAGGGAAAGGTCAGTGACGATCTTTACGGCTGGATTCTGAATGCCATCGGTCTCGGCAATGGTTCGGATCCAGTACTGCAGAAGCTGGGTCAGATCGAAGCGACTCTAACCGACATCGAAACGAAGATCGATGCTCTGAAGACCGAACTGGAAGACGTCGAAAAGCAAATTATTCTGGCTGTCGAATGGAATACTCAGACTACCGCCATCGCCGATGCGGTCACCCGCGTTGATTCACGGTTCACGACGCTGTTCGGCTTGCAGGCCGATGACAAAAACAGTGTGGCGACGCTGCAAGCCGACATCCTCGATCAAAACTCTGGCGTCACTCCCGACATGGCTATTATTAACGGCTTTATTCAGGACGGAGAGAATGGCGCGAACCCGGGGCAACCAGGGCTCCTGAATATGTTCATCAACGCGAATATCCAGACTGCCTTGCTGAATTTTCAGCGGGGCAATGTGGGGCCAAAGTCACCCCTATCTACCGCGGCGCAGAATATTACGGATTATTTTCTGTTTCTCGTCGGCGTACAGTTGAAGGGTGCGGTTCTATTAGTTAATGCCTATACCGGCGACAGTGAACTCGATCAATCCCAAGCGGCCTTGACCACATATCAGACGAACATCGCAGCACAAGCGGCGATTTATCGAGCGGGGATGGAACTTCTCACGGTCAGCTATTGCTACGATCAGACGCTGCTGGGATTGTTTTCAGGGCCCAGTTGGGACAGCAGCCCATTGCTGCTTGCAGATGCGACGTTTTGCAGTGTGTTGGCTGCTGATGAATTAGTGTTACGTGTCTGGGGCGGCCAAGGCACCGGGCAGTTTCCCTTCAACACCGGCAACTTCATTAGTGATGCGCGCGCGGGCGCGACTCTCTCGCTTACCGGTGGCTCCACACCGATCGGGTCTGTGACGGCCACGGGCGATTACACGTTGTTTCCCATCGCGAATAGTTCACAATGGTCGATGTATCGTTACCGGTTTCAAAAGCCGGGAACCGGCACATTCCAAATCAGTCCGGGCGTTCCGCAGATGCCCTTCTTTAATTGTTGGATTAACCCGAATGGGAGGTTTGGAAAGTACGTTTCGACAAATCCCAGTCTCCCGGTAGCCACCGGAACCACAGCGGCGTCACTGGCTGTCAATTTTACCGGCCATTGATGTCCTCGAAACGAAGTGTCCAGGTAAGTGCAGCGCGGCTGAAAATTAGTTTGATTTCTCCGGCTCTACTCACCAATTCTCTAAGCGAATCAGTAGAAGCGCCACCTGAACCGTCGCTTGACTTTGGACAGATCGGTTCGTATTCTAACCGTTCGCGTTTTACGCGCTTTTTAGAGAAGGACTTATCTATGTCAACTTACTTTCCCAGCGGTAACGGTCTGGCCGAAAATCGAAAGTGGCATGTTGTCGATGCCGACGGCAAGACCGTGGGACATCTCGCATCAGAAGTCGCCGCGATTTTATCAGGCAAACGCAATCCGCAATGGACTCCGTTTATGGACATGGGCGATCACGTGATCGTCGTTAACGCGCGCAAAGCAATGTTCACCGGCGCGAAATCAACTGACAAAGTCTATCGCCGGCACACGCTTTACCCCGGCGGTCTGCGCGAGACTTCAGTAACGGAAATGTTTGCGAAGCATCCCGAGCGCGTAATCGAACTGGCGGTCAAGGGCATGTTGCCAAAAACGAAACTTGGAAAGGCGATGGCTAAGAAATTAAAGGTATATGCCGGCGCCGAGCATCGTCACTCAGCGCAGCAACCGCAGGCCCTCGACCTCCCTTCCCGCAAGAATCGGAAATAAGAAATCAAAAAGGATTTAAGACGTGGCAGATATTCAATACTACGGAACTGGACGGCGGAAGACTTCGACCGCCCGCGTTTATTTGCGGCCTGGCGCCGGCAACGTGATCGTCAATCGCAAATCGTTCGACGCGTATTTTCCGAACGAAACGCTGCGGATGATCATTCGTCAGCCCCTGAACCTGACGGAAACGACCAACAAGTTTGACATATTGGCGAATGTTGCCGGCGGTGGCCCAGCCGGTCAGGCAGGTGCGATTCGCCACGGCATCACGCGCGCGTTGATTGAATACAACGCTGATTTGCGCCCCACCCTGAAGCACGCCGGATTGATTACGCGTGACCCGCGCATCAAAGAGCGCAAGAAATACGGGCAGAAGGGCGCGCGTAAGCGCTTCCAGTTCTCGAAGCGATAAGTTGTCCTCGGATTTCTATCCAGTTTGCTTTTGGCTCTGAGGGAGTCGGTTCGATTTTTCAGATTTGATATCTGAGATTTGAAATCTCAGAAGTCCATTGTCGCGATTTGGATTGGTTGCTCCAGCGCGGAGCGGCGATCGCGGCGAGTACATAAACCAATTAACAAGGAGAAGTAGTTTGGTAACCGTTACGATGAAAGAATTGCTGGAGGCCGGTGTTCACTTCGGCCACCAGGTCCGGCGTTGGAACCCGAAGATGAAGGAATACATCTTCGGCGAACGCAACGGCATTTACATTATCGATCTGCAAAAAACGCAGAAGATGTTTCGCGAAGCCCTCCAGTACGTCACCAACATGGTGGCAGAAGATCGCGGCAAGACAGTTTTGTTCGTGGGCACCAAGCGGCAGGCGCAGGACGCAGTCCGTGAGGAAGCCGAACGTGCCGGCCAGTACTTTATTAATCAAAGATGGCTGGGCGGATTGCTCACCAACTTTCAGACGGTGCAGAAATCGATTAAGCGTCTGAAGGATCTCGAGGCGATGCAAACCGACGGCCGCTACGAAAAGCTGACCAAAAAGGAACGCATCAAGCTCGATCGCGAACGCCAAGGCTTAGACAAGACGCTATCGGGAATCAAAGGCATGAATCGCCTTCCCGATTCGATTTTCGTTATCGACGTGCGTAAGGAAGAGATCGCGGTGGCTGAGGCGAATAAGTTGGGCATCCCGGTAATCGCGGTCGTTGACACGAATTGTTCGCCAGAGGGCGTCGATTACATCATCCCCGGCAACGACGATGCTTTACGTGCGGTGCGACTTTTCGCTTCACGAATTGCAGATGCGGTCCTTGAGGGACAGCAGATGCTGACCGAGGGCGGAGCTACCGCTGAAGTGCCTGAAGAAACTGCAGCGGCGCCGTCAACAGAGACGGCCAGCGCCAGCGCGCCGGAGGCCGAAGCTGAAATCTCAGCCGAGCCTGAAGCCAACTCAACTCCGGTGATCGAAGCGCCTGCGGAAACGGAAACACCGGAACAAACCGAGAGCGCGGAGGTTCTCGCCGCTAGTTAAGACAATCGAGCAGGATCAATTAATCGGCGAGCGCAGCTACCAGCGGAAATCCGCCAGGCTGCGCTTTTTAATGACTAAACAAATCGTTAGGAGAAAATAGTTAATCATGGCAGAAGTAAGTGCAGCCGCGGTCAAAGCGCTGCGAGAGAAAACCGGCGCCGGAATGATGGATTGCAAGAAAGCGCTGAACGAAGCTGATGGCAGCGAAGACCGGGCCATCGAGATTTTGCGCGAGCGCGGACTTGCCTCAGCGAAGAAGAAAGAAGGCCGGGTGGCCTCTGAAGGTGTGGTTGGTTCCTACATCCACATGGGCGGCAAGGTCGGCGTCCTGGTGGAAGTGAATTGCGAGACCGACTTTGTCGCCCGCGGCGAAGAGTTTCAGCAACTCGTCAAAGACATCGCGATGCACATCGCCGCGGCCGAGCCCCGGTACGTCTCGCGTGATGAAGTGACGGCCGATGTCCTGGACAAGGAACGCGATATCGCGCGCGCCCAGGCAAAGAACGATCCGAAGAACGCGAGTAAGCCCGATCAGGTAATTGACAAAATCGTCGAAGGACGGCTCAACAAGTTCTTTGAAGAGTTTGTCCTGCTGGATCAGCCGTTTATCAAGGAGCCGGCGCAAACCGTCGGCGAAATGGTCACCGAAAAAGTGGCTAAGACCGGCGAAAAGATTACCATTCGCCGCTTCGCCCGTTACAAGATGGGCGAAGGTCTGAGCAAACGCGATGACGACTTCCAGGATGAAGTCGCTAAGCTGGCCGGCAACTAACAGGCTTCGCAGGTGCGTCGTGTGGAGTTCGAGTTGACCAACTTCGGACTCCACACCCAACCCCCGAAACTCCGTACTCTGAGGACCGAGCTCCGAACTGATGATATCCGAAACCAAAACTATCCCCGCCTTCCATCGCATCCTGCTCAAGATTTCGGGCGAAGCCCTGATGGGCGAAAAAAGCTTCGGCATCGACGTGAATATCGCGCGCGCGGTGGCGGATGAGGTTAGGCAGGTACACGAACTCGGTGTACAAGTCGCGGTAGTGGTCGGGGGCGGCAATATCTTTCGCGGCGTTTCCGCCGGCGCCGGCAGCATGAATCGATCTTCTGCCGACTACATCGGCATGCTCGCGACGGTAATGAATGCCGTCGTGCTGCAGGAGGCGCTCGAGCAAATCGGAGTCAACACTCGAGTATTATCTGCGATTGACATCCCGCAACTGGCGGAGCCGTTCGTGCGCCGCCGCGCCATTCGTCACCTCGAAAAGAACCGCATCGTCATTTTCGCCGCCGGTACCGGCAATCCCTTTTTCTCGACTGATTCAGCGGCAGCTTTGCGCGCCCTCGAAATCAAAGCGGATGTAATTTTGAAAGCAACGAAGGTCGACGGAGTGTACTCCGCCGACCCCGTCAAAGATCCGACTGCCACTAAATTTGATTGCATCACCTATCTTGAGGTTCTCGAGAAACAGCTCAGGGTGATGGATGCTTCAGCCATCTCGCTGTGCATGGACAACAATCTTCCCATCATCGTCTTCAACATGCGCACGGCCGGAAACATCGTGCGCGTGATCAAGAACGAGCCTGGCTTCGGAACCCAAGTGTGCCTCGAAAAGCCGGCTGCTTAGTGACGAGTGACAAGTGGCGAATGACAAGTTAAAATCCGCCAGTTGTTACCGAATATCACTTGCAACCATAGTCGCTGATTTGCGTTTAGCACCAATCACTTTGGCTTCGTTCAACGCTTGTCACTTGTCACTACTTAACTTGTCACCAATCTCATGAACGACAAAGACGTCATTAAAGAAACCAGGCCGCGAATGGAATCGGCGATTGACGATTACCGTCGCAAGTTGGCCACGGTCCGAACCGGCCGCGCATCGGTCAGCCTGCTGGACTCAGTCATGATTGATTACTATGGCACGCCGACACCGTTGAACCAGATGGCTTCAGTGCATGCTCCCGAGCCGCAGATGTTGACGGTGCAACCCTGGGACACGACCCAACTCGCCACCGTTGAGAAAGCGATTCGCGCCGCCGATCTCGGCTTGAATCCGTCGAACGACGGCAAACTCGTGCGTATTCCGATCCCGCCATTGACCGAAGAGCGCCGCAAACAACTGGCGAAACAAATTCACGAAATCGCCGAAGAACATCGCACCGCCATCCGCAATATTCGGCGCGACGAAAACGACAAGTTGAAGAAGATGCTGAAGGAGAAGTCGATTTCGGAAGATTCGGAGCGCGATGGCCTGGATCAGATTCAAAAGCTTACCGACAGTTACATTTCAAAGATCGACGAATTGTCCAAGTCGAAAGAACACGAAATCATGAGCGTGTGATAGAGGCTGGAAGTAAGAGGTTAGAGATTAGTGCGCAGGCCGGTGAAATCCTCACTTAATGTTAACCGGGTCCCGGCGGCCAGAGAGGCAGTGAAGATTATCCCGATCAAGACATCGGTTGTCAGGATCGAATTTTTCTGCAAAATGCCAAATCAAGAGTGCGCGGAGAAAAAGCGCGGCCGCCCTTCAGTTCTGCTAACCTCTGACCTCTAATCTCTAACCTCTGCCGATGATCATCTCTCTCGCCTTATCGCTGATTGCCATCGCGAGCGGGACCATTCTCACTTACACGTACGACGACGGCGCGCCGCTGGCATCACGACTTTGCAGTGGCGCCTGCATCGGGTTTGCTCTACTCGGTCTGGCTGGTTTCATCCTCGCCTTGCTGGCAGGTTTGAACCTCGTAACGATTGGCATTACCGGCGCGCTACTGCTTCTGCCGCTGATTCTGCTGCGCCGCCGATCAGTTCGCCATCAAATCGATGCTGACATCAACGCGGCTCTCATCGCGATTGGTCGCGCCACCGCGACCCCGGATCGCTGGGCGTTTATTTATTTTTTCTTCTATGCGGGCACAGCCATCTTTATGTGGCTGGTGTTCGACCGCGCGCTCTTGATGAAGCCCGACGGTCTCTACACCGGCGTCCTGAACAACTATGGCGATCTGCCCTTTCACTTGAGCGTGATTAACGGATTCGCTTTCGGCCAGAATTTCCCGCCTGAGGATCCAACTTTCGCCGGCGTTCGATTCACTTATCCGTTTCTCACCGATTTCATTTCCGCGATTTTCGTACGCGCCGGCGCCAGCCTGCGCGCTTCGCTATTCATCGAGAATTGGATTATCGGAGTTGCGTTGATCGGCGTCCTGCATCGCTTCGGCCTCAAATTGACGCGTAACCGCGTCGCCGGGCTCGTAACTCCAGCGCTGATTATTTTTAACGGCGGCCTGGGCTGGTGGATGTTATTCGGCGACATCAATCAAAGCGACGGCGGCATTTTTCAAATCCTCAAACACATGCAGCATTCCTACACGATCATTCCGGATATGGCCCAGGGATGGCGCTGGGGGAACTCAGTCACCAGTCTGTTGGTTCCGCAGAGAGGATTTCTGCTCGGCATACCGCTGGCAGTCATGGTTGTGACGCAATGGTGGGAAGCAATGAGCTCGTCAGAAGCGGAAAGCGCAATAAACAAAGGGCCACGAGCAAAGAGCAAAGCGCCTGCGAGCGACACCGTGAGCGACTCGTCGCTCTTTGGTTTTGGTTCATTGCCGATGCGTCGCATGTGGGGTGCAGGCGTCGTCGCCGGCCTCCTCCCGCTGGTTCACGCGCATAGCTTCATTGCAGTCATGGGAGTCGGCGGCGTGCTCGCGCTCATCAATTTCAGGAAGTGGCGCGCATGGCTAATATTTCTGGCCGTCGCCTCCGTCGTCGCGATCCCGCAGATGCTCTGGTCTACGCACGGGTCGGCCGTGAGTACGCGCGCTTTCATCGGCTGGGAATTTGGTTGGGGCCACGGTTACGAAAACGTCCTGTGGTTTTGGTTCAAGAACACCGGCTTCTTCATTCCCCTGCTGGTCGCAGCGTTGTTGTGGAAGGATCAGGAGTACCTCGTCCCACGAAAACTGCTGCTGTTTTTCCTGCCGTTCACGCTGTGCTTCATCGTGCCCAACCTTATCAAGTTCGCGCCCTGGATTTGGGACAACATCAAGATCCTCTTCTATTGGTGGATTGCTTCGGCGCCGATCGTCGCGCTGTTACTCGCAAGGCTCTGGGAGGGCGGACTCGGCAAGAGGCTCGCCGCGATCGCACTTTTTTTTGGACTCACCCTGGCGGGTGGGTTGGACGTCGCCCAGTTAATAATGCGTCAGGGCGAATTCCAGGAATTTGATCGGGATGGCATCGCGTTCGCCGAGGTGCTGAAACAAACCACGCCGCCCCGCGCGATGATTCTGCATGCGCCGGTTCACAATACGCCGGTGTTCCTAACCGGACGGCGCTCGCTGATGGGCTATCCTGGGCACATTTGGACGCATGGCATTGACTCTGGACCGCGCGAAACGGACATCAAGAAAATCTATAATGGATCGTTCGAAGCCCGTAGCTTGCTAGCGAAATACCGCGTCGATTATGTTGTAGTCGATCCGCAGGAACGCTCAGTCATGCCGATTAACGACGCGTTCTTCAAACAATTTAACGAAGTCGCAACGGTAGGTGAATACCATCTCTACAAAGTCGGGCCCTAACAATCAGAAGTCGACATCCAAGACAGCCGCCGTGTACGGAAGGCCCGAGGCCGCGGCGGCGGCCGATCAAATTTCTGAACGCGCGTGGCGGTTCTCGGCGGCCGGCGTGCTGGTCGTCGGCGCCTTCCTGCGTCTCCTGAAACTTACGCTGGTACCGCTGCATCACGATGAAGGCGTTAATGGAAATTTTTTGATCTCGCTGGTCCGTGACAATAAATACTTTTACGACCCGCACAACTATCACGGCCCTACACTCTATTATTTTTCGGCAATCATTCCCTGGATCGTTCGCTTTTTTGGCGGGAAGGCCGCCGGAGACAAATACGGACTGACGACTTTTAATATTCGCCTGGTCACCGTCCTTTTCGGGATTGGAACGATTTGGCTGGCGCTGTGTCTGCGAAAACGACTGGGAACCATCGGGGCGTTGTCGGCAGCCGGGTTGATCGCGCTTTCTCCCGGAGCAATTTATCTCTCACGCTATTTCATTCACGAGTCGCTGTTTGTTTTCTTCACGCTCGGCATCGTGGTGGCCGGCCTGAAGTACTACGACACCGGCCGCGGCACTTACTTGCTGCTGGCAGCTTCATCAGCGGCGTTAATGGTGGCCACGAAGGAAACGTGGATCATCAATGGACCCGTGCTGCTGATCGCATTAGCCTGTACTGCCGGATATTTTCGCCTGCGCGCCACCATCGAACCGACGCGCGAACCTGACGACAGTTCAATCGGCGATCAGATTCGGGCCACGGTCGATCGACTGGGCGGACCCGTTCCGCTCTTGACCATCGTGCTCGTCGCGGTGGCCGTCTTCATTCTGGTCGCAGTCTTCTTCTATTCATCCTTTTTTAAGAATTACCCGCAGGGTGTCGCCGACGCGATAAAGACTCTGAACCTCTGGCGCCAGCGTACGCATGAACATGAACACGCCTGGTATCAGTACGCCTATTGGCTCATGCTGATCGAAGGCTCACTAATGGTTCTCGGCGCCGCGGGCGCGTTAATTGCGGTGTGGCGCGCCGACAATCGGCTCGGGCTGTTTCTGGCGCTTTGGTCTTTTGGGTTGCTCACGGCTTATTCGATCGCCGGCATGTCCGTTACGCGACTGCTCTCAGACCTGCTTCATGGTCACATCACTGAACAGACTTACAAGACCCCATGGATCTGTCTGAATTTCATCATCCCGTTGGCGTTGACCGCCGGTTACGCATTGAATTTCGCTTACGACAAACTACGAGAAGCTGAGCAGCCATGGCTGTTTGTGCCGGTTTCCCTGCTACTCGCAACGTTCTGCGGCTATCAACTCTATCAACTTAATTTTATCCATTACGACGACGACGTGCTGCCTTACGTCTATGCGCACACGAAGCGCCAGATGCTGACACTGGTTGACGAGGTCGAGCGCATCGCGCAAAAAAACGGCAGCGGCACGGACACCGGCGTCGCGCTGGTATCACCCGATTATTGGCCGCTGCCCTGGTACTTTCGCGATTACAAGAAGGTCGGCTATTACACACAAATCGTCCCCACCAACGAGCCCATCATCATCGGCTCAATGGCGCAGGAGGAGCAGCTAAGACAGAATTATGGTGACCGATACGATCGCCTCAATTCCAATATCAACGAAGACGGTTCTTACCCGCTGCGCCCGGGAGTTGAGTTGCTGTTATATGTGCGGCGGGATGTGAAGCGCTAGCGAAATCAGTAGAATGACAACCTTATGATGCGCCTGCCCAAATTTGAATACTGCAGCCCGCGCACCATCGCGGAGGCGGTGAAGATTATCGGCGACGTGGGGCCGGAAGCTCAGTTCGTCGCCGGGGGCACCGATCTCTATCCGAACATGAAGCGGCGGCAGCAGATGCCGAAGACGGTCATCTCGGTGATGCGTCTGCCGGAATTGAATCAGGTGTCTGGCGACGGCCGTCGGGGATTGGTGATCGGGGCGTCCGTGACGCTTACGGATATTGTTGAGAACGAGATCATCAAACGAGACTATCCGGTGGTGGCGTCAGCCGCGCGAACAATCTCGACTCCGATCCTGCGCAACATGGGAACGATTGGCGGCAACATGCTGCTCGACACGCGCTGTAATTACTATGATCAAAATTACGAATGGCGGAAGGCGATCAACTTCTGCCTGAAAAAGGACGGCGACGTTTGTTGGGTCGCGCCCGGCAGTTCGAAGTGTTGGGCTGTTCAGTCTTCCGATCTCGTCCCGGTAATGGTCGCGATTGGCGCAAAATTTCGCCTGGTCTCGACGCTCGGCGAGCGGATGGTTGATGCGGCCGGCTTTTACAACGACGATGGTATTGATTATCTGCAAAAGCGGCCCGATGAATTGCTGGTTGATATTCACCTGCCACCGACGGAGGGATGGCGGGCTTCTTATCAAAAGTTGCGACGGCGCGGCGCATTTGATTTTCCGGTCCTCGGTGTAGCTGTTTACGCCCGATTTGATGCCGATTCTAACGGCGGCGCTACGACCAAGACTGATGACCGCGCCATTATCGATGCGAAGATTGTCCTGGGCGGCATCGCGCCATCGCCGGTTCAGGTGGCAGACGCGGCCACGATTTTGATCGGCAAAGCACTTAACGATGACCAGATTCAAGCAGCGGCCGAAGCTGCTTACGTTAAGGCGCGTCCACTCGACAACACCGACTTCGTGTATCAATGGCGCAAGCAAATGGCGCGGCAATACACCATTCGGGCGCTGCGCGAATTGATCTAAAAGTAACCCTCGGGAGAAATCATTATGAAGCGAGTCACAGGCATCGGCGGCATCTTCTTCAAAGCGAAGGACCCGGCTGCGTTGCGCGAGTGGTACCGGCAACATCTCGGCATCGAAGCAGAAAGCTGGGGTTATCATTTTCAATGGCGTGACGATCCACAGAAAGACGGCGGCGCCACGGCCTGGTCGATTTTTCCTGAAACGACGAAGTACCTCGATCCCAGCACCAAGCCGTTCATGATCAACTTCCGCGTTGCTGATCTTAAGGAACTGGTGGCGGCGCTGCAGTCGGAAGGTGTCGAAATGGATCCGAAAATCGACGAGTCGGAGTTCGGCAAGTTCGCCTGGGTGATGGATCCCGAAGGCAATCGCCTCGAACTCTGGGAACCGCCCGCTACGACTTAGTTTCCGGCCAACAGTTTGAGAAAGGTCTCCGCCATTGTCCTCGCCGCCGGCCGCTCCAGCCGGATGGGAGCGTTCAAGCCGCTGCTTCCCTTCGGCGATTCAACTGTCATAGACACCTGCCTGGACAGCCTGCGTGACGCAGGTGTCGAACAAATCGTGGTGGTGCTCGGACATCGCGGTGATGAGATTCGTGAACACTTGGTCGGCCGCGATGTCACCTTTGCCTTCAATTCAGATCCCGATGCGCCGATGAGCGCTTCTATCGCTCGCGGCATCGAACAACTGAAGGAGTTCGACGGGTGTGTCCTGGTGACTCCGGTCGATCACGTCGCCGTTCCCACCGACACCATCGCGCAGATCATTCGTGAGTGGCGAACCGGTCAGTCGCTGGTTCAACCCGAGCACGGCGGGCGAGGCGGCCATCCGGTTCTTATCGATCTGCGCTATCGCGCGGAGTTGCTCGATCTTGATCCGGCCAAAGGCCTTCGCGGACTCTTGGAGCAGCATCGAGCGGACGTGCGGCGCCTGCCTGTCGACTCGCCGCTCGTTGCGCGCGACATGGACACGTGGGAAGATTACCTGGCGGTGCACCGCGAAGTTTTCGGGCATCCGCCGCGTCAGGATTAGGGCTTTTCCCCAGGAATTTCAGGGATATTCCCTGATCGTACGCTGCGGCCAATTTCAGCATCTAAGCTGCGTCCGTTCCCAGAATCGTGGAAGGGATGGACAAAGGAGTTCAAATGTTGAAGGTTTGTTATCGCGTTCTTTCGACCATCGCGCTCTTGGGCCTTATTGCAATCCCGCCCGCCCGCGCGCACACGCCCCAGAATCCGGAATTTTCGTTTCGCGCGGTTGATGGCCCGGCGGTTACTGCCGAGAGCTTACGCGGCGAATTCGTGGTAATCGGTTTTGGGGCCTCGTGGTTGCCGCTGACGCGAAACCATATGGAAGCCCTGAAAAAACTGGCTGACCAATACGCAGGTCGAGGCGTCGCCGTTTATTGGGTGAGCACCGAGTCAGATTCGCCGAAATCAAAAAACTTTGCCGACGATAGTCAACTTAGGGAACTCGGTCGCAAGTACAAGATGACAGTGCTCCGCGATCCGGATGGCGCATTTTCGAAGCGTCTGGGCGTGGATCAGATCCCGGCGACGGTCATCCTTAATAAGCAGGGCCAGGTAGTGGCAAACATCAACGGGCTCGAGGCCGATGTGTCCAAGCAGCTGGCGGAACAACTCGATAAGATCGTTAAGTTGTAACTGATGAGCGCTTCAGCCCTTGTTCTGCTCTGATCAACTCATAAAGCAGCCTCACCGGCAGCCCAACGACATTGAAATAATCTCCGCGTATTCCTTCGATGAAGCGGGATCCCAATCCCTGGATCGCATAGGCTCCGGCTTTGTCCATGGGTTCGCCGGTGTTCACATACCAGCGAACCTCGTCATCGGTCAGGTTCGCAAATTTCACCTCGGTCACTTCGTACGCAACGATTTTCTTCCCAGGCTGTGGGTGGATGATCGCCACTCCCGTCAAGACCGTATGCCATCGATTATTCAAAAGCCTGAGCATCGCTCGTGCGTCAGGATCGTCGACGGGCTTCTCGAGAATGTGCGTGTCGACTGCCACCGTCGTATCGGCCGCGACCACGATTGATTCGGGGCGCAGGCTTGCTGCCGCTTCGGCTTTTTCACGCGCCAGCCGCTGCACATAATCGGCGGCGGATTCTGCTCGCTGCCTCGTCTCATCAATATCAACGGGCAACGTTTCGAAAGGCCAGCCTACCGTACGCAGGATTTCAGCCCGTCGTGGGCTCGCGGACGCGAGGACAATCTTTGGCAATTCGATCATCGATTCAGGTACGGGTAACGCGCCCTTCCGGCTCATTTGGTTGACCCGTGATCTTCAATTACACTCTCGAAGTTCTTTATTGTGAGAGTTTCTCTGCGGAAGTTCAATTAGCAAGATGATCGACGTAACGCGACTTTTGCCACGAATGGTCGGTGCAAATCCGGAGCTGGCGGCGAAAATCGCCTGGGCGCAGGCGGTGGGTCCGGGACTACGACGCCATGCCATCGCTGTGCGGTTGGAGGGAAAGATTCTGACGGTTTCGGTCGCTGACGCAATGTGGCAGAAACAGCTCGAATCAATGGCGGCTGAATTGCTTTTTCGTACTAACAACCTGCTCGGTGGCAAAGCCATCGACGGCATCGCATTTCGGATCGCGCCGGCTGATATTCCGAAACCGGAACTGCATCAGAAGCGAAAAACAGAAGCCCGACAACCAAACGAACTGCCGACCGAACTGCTGTTTGCTGCCAATTCCATAACTGACGAAGAATTGCGGACGCAGTTCCTGCGCGCCGCCGACAATTTGATCTCGCGACGAGACGCGCACACGGACGACTGATACAGATGCCAATTACCGAAGCCGACATCGAAAAGATCGCTCAGCTGGCGCACCTGGAAATTACCGATGACGAACGAAAGATGTTCGCGCCGCAGATTTCTGAGATCGTCAGCTACGTCGAGCAGTTGAACGAAATTGACACTAGTAATGTGGAGCCCGCACTCGGCGGATTGACGCCCGCAGGCGAAGCGACAAGCGCCGATCGCGCAGACGAAGTACAGCCAGCGCTTGGCCAGAAAGTCGCGCTCGACCAGGCACCGGATGCGGCCGCCGGCCATTTTCGAGTGCCTAAAGTACTCGGCTAGTCCTCATTAGAATTCAATGCCTTTATCAACCGTAAACGACATCAGGCAGGGAATTGCGCGCGGCGATATCAACCCGCGCGGGGTTGCTGACTCAGCCGTCAATGCGGCTGAAAAGCTCAACGAATCGTTGAATGCATTCCTGCAAATCGATCGCGATTTTTCCTGGCGGCGCGCTGAGGAAGTCGATCAGAACTCTGACAAAGCCAATCTGGCGCTCGCGGGCGTTCCGATTGCGATCAAGGACAACATCTGTGTGAAGGGGCTGCAAACTTCGTGTGGCTCGCGCATTCTCGGATCGTATCAGCCACCGTACAACGCTTCGGCAATTGAAAGATTGAACGAAGCAGGCGCCGTGATTATCGGGAAAACTAACTGCGACGAATTCGCAATGGGCTCGTCAAACGAGAACTCAGCTTTTGGTGTGGTCAAAAATCCCTGGGACACGTCGCGCGTGCCTGGTGGTTCGTCGGGGGGCTCAGCGGCGGCCGTCGCTGCCGGAATCGTGCCGGTGGCGCTGGGTTCCGACACCGGCGGTTCCGTGCGCCAACCTGCGGCGCTGTCCGGCGTCATCGGATTCAAGCCTACCTATGGCCGCGTCTCGCGTTATGGACTGGTGGCCTTCGGTTCCTCGCTCGATCAAATCGGGGTATTCGCGCGCAACGCCACGGATGCCGCCGCGGTACTTCAGGTGATTGCCGGGCGCGACGTTCATGACGCCACCACCGCCGACGTCGTGGTGCCAAATTATATTGCTGATGCGGAAACGGAGCTCAAATCGGGATTTCGGATTGGGGTGTCACGGGCGCTACTCGGTGAGGGGCTGGATGACGAGGTGCGCCAGTCTATCGAAGATGCTATTGAAGCCTATCGCGAGTCAGGCGCGCAGATCGTCGATATCGATTTGCCGCACGCGAAATATGCCATCGCCGTCTATTACATCATCGCGACTGCCGAAGCCTCCTCGAATCTCGCCCGGTACGACGGCGTGCGCTACGGATTCCGTGCGGAAGATGCTCCGGCGCTCCGCGACATGTACAAGCGCACCCGCGACGAAGGGTTCGGCCCCGAAGTGAAGCGGCGCATCATGCTCGGCACTTATGTTTTATCCGCCGGGTATTACGACGCGTATTACTTGCAGGCACAGAAAGTGCGCGCGCTGCTGCGACAGGATTTTGCGAATGCCTTCGAACAATGCGATTTGATCCTGACTCCTACGACCCCGACGCCCGCATTCAAATTTGGCGATAAGGTTGATGATCCGCTGGCGATGTATCTCAACGATGTGTATACGGTCACCGCCAATCTTGCGGGAGTACCGGGCATCAGCGTTCCTTGCGGGTTGTCACGTGAGAAACTGCCAATCGGAATGCAGCTGCTGGGACCTTATTGGAGTGAATCGGTTCTCTTCCAGGCAGCTCACGCTTTTGAATCCATTCGCCCGTTTACGGCGCGGCCACCAGTCAACGCCGACTAGTCTTTACCGAATTTCTTCTTAAAGGCCGGAGACGATTTCCGCAAATCGAGCCAATGGGAAAAGATCTGCGGAGTCTCGAGCCATACCCGAACCCATTCTGCAATCTCCGCCTGCTCTTCCCGATCAAAAGACTCTAACGACGGATCGTTCGCGAGGGCCAACGCGCGCAGCCTGGCGTCGACGCCCAGGCGTTTGATATCGCCCAATGTCCCTTCGTCTTCGCCGGCCGCTCGCAGACGCAACGCTTCCAGTTTGGCAATCAACGCCTCCGCGTCTTTCAATTTCAACGGCTCGGACTTTTCCCAGCGCTTCAGACCGGCAAATGGCTTGATGCGCATGGCAATCTGGTTTTCACGCCACGCCGCGTCGCACTGGATAATGTCCGGATGGCGGAGTTCGGCGCCGGCTGAAGCAAGTTCGCGCGCGATGCTCGCTGGGCTGAGCTCGTCGCCCACTATCTGTTGGATCGCGAGCAGTTCAGCCTTGCCGACGGACTGTGCGCCCATTTTCCGCCAGGCTGAAATTATGGTTTCATTCAGGTTGGCAGGCCGACTGGCTTGCAACCGTTTGCCTTTCGCTTTCATCGTCAAACTAGTTCAAGATAAAATTCATCATAGCTTACTCACGTGATAGGACTGTAGGCGAATGCCAATGACCAAAGTAAGACACTTCATTGATGCCGGCTTCCGAAGAGCGGCGACTTTCCTGGTGCTCCTGGGCCTGCTGGTAACAATCAGCGCTCAGCAACGGCAAACACTCGGCGGCTTGGAGTTCCTCGGGCTGAAGCGTCTCACCCGGGCCCAGGTCATCACCATGAGCGGCCTCAAGATCGGCCAGGCCGTGGACGCGACGGCTCTCGATGCGGCCGCTGGTGAACTGTTGAAAACCGGTCTTTTCCGGCGCCTCAGCTATCGTGTCCACAACGCCGGTAATCAGGTGGTCGTCACTTTCCAGGTGGAAGAATCTGCGGTCAGCTTGCCCGTGGTCTTTGAGAATTTTGTTTGGTTTAGCAACGACGAAATCGTCACGGCGGTCCGCAAAGACGTGATCTTCTTCAACGGTACATCGCCGGCCTCGGGCGAGACACCCGACAAAATCGCAGCGGCATTGCAGCGCATGCTGAATGAAAAGCATATCGCCGGCACAGTCGATTACCTGCCGTACGTGTCCAAAGACAAACAGGAATTGGTATTCACGGTGAAGGGGGCGCGCATCCCGATTTGCTCGCTGCATTTTCCAGGAGCGTCTGCGGTTTCCGAAGCCGAACTGATCAAGGCAGCGCAGCCTCTCTTCAAAAGCGATTATTCACAAAAGGACACCACCACGTTCGTCCCGCTCAACTTGCTGCCGCTTTATCGTCGCATTGGACATCTGCGTGCTGAATTTCAGCCGCCATCCGCGACGTTGGAGACTGGCGCCCAGTGCGGAGGCGGTGTCAACGTCACCATTCCAGTCAAAGAAGGCGTCAGCTACCGCTGGGCAAAGTCGATTTGGGATGGGAACGACAAACTCACGGTTGAGGATTTGGCCACTGCCCTGGGAATGAATCCCGGCGATCTCGCGGATGGAACCAGGATTGATGCCGGACTGAAGAACATAGATAAGGCATACGGCCGCCGCGGATTTCTGACAACCACCATTGAATCGTCGGCCGATTATGATGATGCTGCATCGTTGGTTAGCTATCGTTTCAAGATCAACGAGGGTCCGCGTTATTTCATGGGCGACTTAATCATTACCGGTTTGTCACCGAATGATGCTGCCGACCTGAAATCGAAGTGGACGCTGAATAGCAATTCTGTTTTCGACGAGTCGTATATCGATCAATTTCGGCAGGGCCCGCTGCGCGAGTTCGTCCGCGCGATGATGCAGCGGTCTCGCACCAGCAGCCGTTCCAACGTAGAAGTCGAGCAAAGGCCAAACGCGCAGCGAACCACTGTCGATGTGGTAATAGCTTTCAAGTAGCTTCTGAAAAGTCCAAAACTGAATCACACTCTTAGAAATGTCACGGAGCGAGAATCAGGCCCGCACGCTATTGACTCAACTTCGTGCAGAGTTTGATGCCCGGCCATTCCGACCATTAAGCCTTCTGGCGCAGTCTGATCTGCAAACTTTGGGCGCCTTCTTTTGGCCAGGCCGCTTTCGACCGCGCGACCTGACCGGCGATGAAGAACGTCTGTTTGAAGTTGGCCCCGACTCCAAAGTGCTGGGGCGCTGTCGCTGGCAGTCCAACCGGAACCAGCATCCCACCCTTGTGATTTGGCATGGCATGGAAGGCTCGTCGTCGTCGGGCTACATGTTAAGCACGGCCGCCAAGGCCTTTGGCGCCGGCTTTAACGTGGTGCGGATGAACGTGCGCAACTGCGGTGGAACTGATCATCTATCGCCGTCGCTTTACCATGCGGGGCTAACTGATGACGCGCGCAAAATCATTGATGAGTTAGTGTCCAAAGATCGCCTGGCGCACATTGTAATCGCGGGGTTTTCACTTGGCGGAAATCTGGTACTCAAACTTGCCGGTGAATATGGCGATCATGCCCCGGCGCAACTTTTAGGACTCGTTGCGATCTCACCTTCCGTCGATCTCCAGGCAAGCAGCCAGCGGCTAACCACGGCGCGGAATTGGATTTATCACAAGAATTTTCTCCATTACCTCAAGCGAAGAATCAGGACCAAGCAACGGCTATATCCCGGGTTATATCAAGCTAAAAGCCTCCGGGGCATCGCGAGCATCCGCGAATTCGACAATAGATATGTCGCGCCGGCCTTCGGTTTCGCCGACGCCGACGATTACTACGCCAGGGCGAGTTCACTTCCTCGCATTAGAGACATCCGCGTTCCTGCGGTGATAATTCACGCGCAGGACGACCCGTTCATTCCGTTTGCCCCGCTACGCGATTCCTCAATTGCTGAAAATCCTTTCGTCCTGCTGGTCGCCCCGGAACGAGGCGGTCACGTGGCCTTCATTTCCGCGCTCACGGACAGCAACGACGAAGATCGTTTCTGGGCTGAAAATCGTTTGGTTGATTTCTGTCGGCGAATCGCCGGTTAAGGTTGCTTCTCGATCTTTTTCAAGATCCGGTCGGCGTGATTGCGGGCGATCAGCGGAATATGCTCGTCCGTCTTCAATTCAATGAGCAACGGCACGAGTTGCTGCGGATCCGACAGATCGTTGCGGGTGAGTCGTGACTCGAGATCGGTCAGCAGCGAGGGCGCATTCAGCGGTTGCATCTCACGAGCCAGCTTCATGTCGAAAACCCAGATGGCCTGGTCCGCCGCCCGCCGGTACTCATTTGCCAAGGCCCAGGCGGCCTTGTTGTCGCTCCAATTGTATTCTGCCGTGCGCCGGCGCTGGCCGTCGTCCATCCCGACTTTGTAGACACCCAGGTGTGCGAAGTTCTTGGCCGCCTGATAATTCTCATTCGAATCGAGGAAGCGCAGCTCTCGCCAAAATCCCAGAATCCGCGTTAGCGCGGCTGATGACAATTGAATCGGCTCTTCGATGGGAGTTTCGGTCCGCTGCACGAAAGTGACATTGCCGCGACCCGACGAGTCATGCTCCAGCACGACGTGACTGATAACGAAATTCGGTTGGTTGAATTCGTATGTGTACTTTATCGTGGCAGGCGGTTTCGGGCTCTCTTTCGGGATTTCCGCGCTCGGCGAGGGTTGCGCTTCAGGCCGCCCGTTGCGTTTGTCCTGCGCAACTATCGCAAAGGACACCGCATTAATTAACAGCAAGCACGCGAGGGATTTGAGCACGACTTTCATCCTTACCGGCAGTCATTCTGTAGATGCACTGGGGAGAATGCAAGTTGGTTGAGTTCAGAAACCCGATCGTCAGAGAGGGTGCTTCTTGGAAATAGCGCAAGCCCCTGGGTTAGCACGGGTAGGGAGGCGCCCTCCCTCACGGTCGGGCTTCTGATACGACGGTTATTCGAATTTCACGGAGACTAATTTCGAGACGCCGGCTTCTTCCATAGTGACGCCGTAAAGCGCGCGGGCAGTCTCCATGGTGCGTTTGTTGTGGGTGATGACGATGAACTGGGTGTTCGCCGACATGGAGACGACTTTGTTGGTGAAGCGGCCGATGTTTGCTTCGTCCAGCGGTGCGTCAACTTCGTCGAGCAGGCAGAAAGGCGACGGGCGATAATGAAAGATGCCCAGCACCAGCGCAAGCGCCGCCATGGCTTTCTCACCGCCTGAGAGCAGCAGGACATTTTGCAAACGCTTGCCGGGCGGTTGGGCAATAATATCAATGCCCGATTCAAGCGCATCATCGGCATCGATCAAGCTCATTTCGCCGCGGCCACCGCCGAACAACTCAAGGAACAACTCGCTGAAATTGCGATTGATTTTTTCAAAGGCATCGCGGAACCGTTCGCGTGAACGCTTCTTAATCTCGCGTAGCGCCTCTTCCGTGGCTGCAATTCCCTTGGTGATGTCTTCACGCTGAGTCGTCAGGAAAATAAAACGCTCTTCTGATTCCGCGAGTTCTTCCAGGGCCATCATGTTCACGGCGCCAAAATTCTCGAGCCGGTTGCGCAGGTCTTCCAAACGCGCGCGTTCTGTTTCCAACTCGAAATCGTCAGCGAGCGTTACGCCTTGAGAAAGTTCTTCCAGGTTCTGATTCAACTCGCTGGCGCAGGCCTCGCGCACAAAGTTCAGCCGGGCAATCGCTTCGGCGCGCTGCACTTCGACGGCGGAGCGGGCATCACGCGAAGCCGCCGCCGCCCGGTTTAATTCTGCGAGTTCGTTCGCCAGCAAGTCCGCTTGCGCGCGCGCTTCTTCCAAGCGTGCGGTAATCGCGGCAATCAGTTCCTCTTCCTTCGCTTTTTCTTCCTCGACGGTCGCCGCCAACCGATCGATTTCTTCGATGGCCGCCGTCAACTCGTTAATCTTATTGGCCGTTTCAGTCGATTCAAGCTGATATCTGGTCAGCTTGGCATTGACCTCTTCGCGCTCGCTTTCCAGCCGGCGAAGGTCAGCGCTGGTCGAGCGACGGCGTTCAGCCGCTGCGGCTGCCTCGGCTCGTTGCCGATTCAGTAATTCACTTTCCGCTTCTGCATCACGTCGCAAATTCGCCAGGATAGCCGCGGTGGCTTCAATCCTCGTCAGGGACTCACCACGCATTTGCTCAGCGGTTTCGGCCTCGGTCAGCGTATTCGTCAGGCTCTGCTGAATAGCGCTGCGCTCCTGGACCAAACGCTCTGTATCGTCGGTGACGACGCGCATGTGCCGGTCGGCGCGCTCGACGTCATGACGCAGGGTCTCAGCCGTCATCTCGAGGGCCATGACTTCACGCTCTTCGCGAGCGATCGAGGCATTTAAAAGCACCACCTCTTCTTCCAGGCCAGCCATCCGTGAACGCGCATCCGCAACCGAAACCTCAGCCACGGCGAGCGCCGCAGAGAAGTCGGCAACCCGCGACTCCAGTTCGCGCAATTCGCGCTTGAACGTCAGCAGCCCGGAACCCTCTTCAAGCGAGCGACCGCTGCCGGCGTTGACGAATTGGCCGCCCGCCACCCAGTCGCCGTCCGTCGTCACGAATAAGTCGCCAGTCGCTAGCGACAGCGCCGTCGCATCATCCAGATTGTCTACTACGCGAGCGTTCATCCGCTCCGGCATCGTCCGCTCGAGAAGCAACAACAATTCGCGCGGGGCCTGAATGATGTCGGCGAGCCGAGGCCCATCGATACCTACAGGTGCGAACTCACGGCGCGCTTCGAAGGTCGTTCCAATGAAGGTTGGGGCCAGGAGATCAACCTCGTCGCTGCCACCATGCAATCCAGTTACGAGGAAATTTGCGCGGCCAGCATGATTGTTCTTCAGCCAGGCAGCAGCGCGAATAGCGTCATTCGGGGTCGCCACCAGAATTGATTGTAAGGACGATCCGAAAACGCCTTCGACCGCGCGTTCCCAGCGTTCATCGACCTGAATACTATCGGCCAACGTTCCGATCAAATTAAAGTCTTCCCGCTCGTTTGCCGAAAACGCTTCCTGCACGGCCAACGAATAGTGCGCCCGACGATCGTCGAGTTCCTTGAAACTTTCCAGCCGGTGCAATGCCCGCGAGTGATCGTCGCGGATGCGGGTCAACTCGGCATCAGTGTCCGAAACGCGCTCGTGTCCTTCAACGACGGCCTTAACTGCGACTCCACGCTCCGCCGTCAGGCGCGCCAGTTTCTCTCGCGCCGTCGTAATCTGCTGGTCAAGCTTCGCGGCTTCAGCACTACGCTCGGCGTGCGCCGCAGCCGCACGTTCACCTTCACGGGCCAGGCCATCCGCTTGTTGCGTCAGCTTCTCGAGACTACTCTCCAGCTGTCGAGCCAGCTCGCGCAGCCGTTCAGACACCGCCGTATGCTTCAACAAATCGGCGCGCGCCGCTTCAATGTTACTCTCGCCATCGGCTATAGAGGCGAGCTTCTGCGCGTGCGCATCTTCGGCAGCCCGCAGCACCGAAATCGTCTCGTCGTTCTCGGCTGATAGCTGCGAATCCAGGGCCCGCAAACGCTCAAGCTCAGCATCAACCACGACTATGCGAGTATTCAGAGCTTCGAGTTCGCGCTCAATCTCGATTCGCCGCTGTCCCAGATTCTCAACCTGTTCCTGCTGATAAACGCGCTCGCGCAAGCGGCGGTCGCGTTGCAGCGCGGCATCGGCAACCGCTGCGCGCACCTGCGCCAGTTCGTCTTCGCGCGCGCGCGCATTCTGCGTGGCCGTTTTGCTGCTTTCTTCCCGCGCCGAAAGTTCCGCCGCCAGGTGTTGTTCTTCCTCTGTTGCTTTGTTGAGCTGCGTCTGGCTCTCTTCCAGCAGCGCGGCCAAACTTCGATCTTCAGCGACGTAAACGTGGCGCAGCAGTTCGCGCAACTCTTCGCGGAGAATTCGATACCGCCTTGCCTTCGCGGCTTGTCGACGCAGGCTGTTCACCTGCCGCTCGATTTCCGAAATGATGTCGGAGACACGAGAAAGATTTGTCCGCGCTGATTCGAGCCTCGCTTCAGCGGCGCGTTGCCTCACGCGAAACTTGGTAATGCCGGCCGCCTCTTCGATGATCGTGCGGCGATCCATCGGCTTCGCGGAAAGTATCTGCCCGATCCGACCCTGCTCGATAATCGCGTAATGACCGCCCGCCAGGCCCGTTCCCGAGAATAGATCCTGAATGTCGCGTAAACGACAAGGGCGATCGTTCAGCAGATATTCACTTTCGCCTGAGCGATAGAGACGACGCGTCACCGACACCGCTTCGCCCGGAGCGAAGTCGAGCGCGATGCTGCGGCGTTGTCGCCAGTGACGATGATGAGTTGGTTTTGATTTGGGCTCAGGCGCCGCGTCAGGACTCTGAGCACTAGTGTCTGAACCCGGAGCATCAACTGACTGCTCTGCTATTACGGACTCAGTCCCTGGAACCTCCGCGGCAATCGCTTCAACAATAGCGTCGCTTGATCCGGTTGCTACCGCTCCCGTTTCCAACACCTCGGCTTCTTCCACACCGATCGCGTCAAACGCCGCGTTGTGTTCATCGATCTGCTCAAGCGTCGAATCAATGTCTTCGATGTCAGGTTCGCTCTCGACGACTTCATCGCGCACCATGTGCAGCACGACCTCAGCCATGCCGCTCGGCAAGCGGTTGCGAGAGCCCTGAAAGATGACGTCCTTCATCTCGCCGCCGCGCAAATGCTTCACGCGCTGCTCGCCCAGAACCCAGGCGATCGCGTCCGCTACGTTGCTTTTACCGCAGCCGTTCGGCCCGACAATGCTGGTTATTCCGTCACCAGTGAAGATGAGGTCAGTGTGGTCAGCGAAGGACTTGAAGCCCGTTATTTCCAGGCGCTTAAGCTTGAACATCGGCATCCGTCGTTTGATGCGGGGGGTGACGCCGGAGCTGGCACCAGAAACGACCTTACGGGTACGAGACTATACGGACATGCGTACGACATGTCAACAACAACTTGAGCTTAGGAAAGTTAAGTGGGAGAGCCTAATAAGTTAGGGCGTTCGATTATGAGGCAGGTTTGCGCTCCAACAGGATGTTAATTCCCTTCCGCAGGCCATCGAGGTTCGTCGATTCATATTTCAGGAGATGCGAATCCAGGAAAACGGTCGGCGTCCCCGTCACGCCTTGCGCAGTCCCGCGCTGGATGTCCGCGCTAATCTTCTGGTCGATCAAATTGCTTCCCAGGTCGCGGTTGAAAGACTCGACGTTTAGCCCCAATCGCGACGCGTAAGAGACGAACACTTGCCGCGGGTCGGCGAGTTCTGACCATTCTTTTTGGTTCCGATAAAGCAGGTCGTGCATCTCCCAAAACTTGTTCTGATTGCGAGCCGCCTCTGCCGCATGCGCCGCTACCAAAGCGTTCTTGTGAATCTTCATCAGCGGAAAATGATGAAAGACAACCTCTACTTGATTGCCATACTCCTTCTCAATTTCCTTCAGTTCGGGATATAGCTGGCCGCAAGGCGGACATTGATAATCACCGTACTCCTCTACCACCACAGGTGAACTGACCTTGACGTTCGGCCGGGTGGGCGCCGGAGCAGCCGCTGAGTTTTGATTGGTCGAATCGGACGGCGGATTCGTCACGTTGGCGGTCGAACTGTTCGGACTAACCCCTGGCCGGCTGTCAGAGAACGGAGCCGCAGAATTAGAAGTCGCCGGCGCACTTCGCTTCCACAGGATGGCAGCAACGCCGAGGCCAGCGACCAGCACAACCACAATGATCAGAAATGGCAGGAATCGTTTCATGAGCTTTAAGAATGTACTGCGACGCGCGGCATTTCCCGGCCATCGCCGCCTTCCGCGGGTGTCAACACGCGCAGAGGTTCTGGCCAATCAACTACGGGAATTGAATCAGGACCAAATCGACCGTCGCGCCCTTTTGATTTTTCGCGCAGCGCTTTCAAAACCTTTTCCGGCGTAATCGGGACTTCGTCGATGCGAACGCCAACTGCATTGTAGACAGCGTTCGCGACCGCTGGTGGAACGGGAAGCAAAGGGCCCTGGCCGACTTCCTTAGCGCCGAAGGGACCATTCGGATCGGGATCTTCAATGAGATACGTCTTGACGTCACACATCTCCATCGTCGTCGGACTCTTATATTCGAGCATCGATGGGAACTTATGCACGGCGTTGCGGTTGCCGCGATAAACCATCTCTTCCATCAGGATTTCGCCGAGTCCCATATATACGCTGCCTTCAACCTGGCCCATTACCAAAACCGGGTTGATTGATTTACCGATGTCGTGCGCGATCCATATTCGCTCGACTGTGACGATTCCCGTCTCAGGATCGACATCAACCTCGGCCACGGCTGCGGAGTAGCTGTAAGCCGGCGACGGACCAACGCCGGCGCCTTTGAATTTGCCGGGGCTTCGCGGCGGAGAGTAAGAACCAACCGTGCCGATGGTGCCGAATTTCGATTCAGCCAGCACGACGGCTTCAGCGAAGGTAACACCCACTTCGGGATTCTCGACATCAAAGGCCCGTCGTTCGGCAAATGAGATGTTCTCGATCGGCAGACTTAGTTTTTCGGCGACGGCGATCGTTAACAGTTCCCTCGCCCTCTCGGCGGCCTGAATCGCAGCGTTGCCGGTCATCAGCGTAACGCGGCTCGAATAGCTGCCGAGATCGACAGGCGTCAAATCGGTGTCGGCGGTAATCACCCGAATGTCGAATGGATCGATGCCCAGAATCTCAGCCACTATGTAAGCGAGAATCGAATCAGAACCCTGGCCGATGTCGGTCGATCCGCACATTACGCAAACACCGCCCTGGCGATCGAGCCGCAGCTGCACGCCGGACTGCGGCATATTGTTCCAGTAGATGGGCAGCCCCGCACCACAGATGTAAGAGGAGCAAGCGATCCCTATGCCTTTGCCGTAGGGAAGAGTGGCA
>JBIOZK010000015.1:0-24395 GCA_044870975.1 Pyrinomonadaceae bacterium | reverse complement strand
TTTGATTTTTGCTTCCAGGTCAGCGAGGACTTCGTTCGAGGTTGAGCGCAGGTCGACGGTGAACCAGGCGTCGGCAGCTTTTGCGTTGAATACTTCCGAGCCGCCAAGCATGCCGATATTCAAATTCGATGAAGGACTAGTCGGCACCGGAAGCTGATAGATGCGTTCAATCGCGCGCGCGAGCGGGAGCGTAGCTGAGTATGGCGGCGTGCGCGAGCGCGTGTGGCCGCCGGGCCCGATGAAGTGATGCCGGTACCAGTTAATGCCAATCCCGGCGTAAGTGAATCCCTCGTAACCACCGTCAAGCGCGATGTACTGATCGATCTTGCCTTTGTTTTCCTTTACGTAATTGTTTACGCCTTTGAAGGTCGTTTCTTCTTCGACGGTAAAGACGAAGACCAGGTCGCCCTTGGTTTTGACCTTTGCTTCATTCAACGCGCGAATCGTCGCCAGCAGTGCTTCGACATTGCGGGTGTCATCGCCAACGCCGGGCGCGTAGACTTTGCCGTCGCGAACGGTGGCTTTGATTTGCAATCCCGGTTGAAAGACCGTGTCCAGGTGCGCGTCGAAGACGATGACCGGGCCGCCGCCCGTTCCTTTGCGCACCGCAATCAGGTTGCCGGCGGAATCGTAATGAACGTCGTCGAGGCGATATGTGCGCAACAGACCTTCGATATATTTTGCACGCTCCTGCTCGTGACCTGATGGCGCATTGATTTCAGTGATGGCGATCCATTCACGCAAAATCGCCTCGTGATTTCGATCGATGTAATCGTTGGCGGCTTTGAGATCCGCGCGACTTGACATGGCCTGTACCTGGTCGATGTATTCAGCAACTGTTTTCACCTGGGCGCGTGAAACCGTGGCTAGCAACGCGATCACGCAAAAGAGGAGAAATGTTCGGCGCATGTGTTTCCGTAGATAGTCGAATATAATTCCGAGCGTTCGCGATTCTAAACGAAATCAACCACAGAGGACACAGAGAAATCATTAGCAGCAAACGCGAGATTACCCCTGGGCCCCTCGGCATCTGGTTGGAGCGGGTCGTGATCGCGATGATTATTCTGCTGGTCGTCGCGGCGCCGAATTCCATTGCCGCGACCCAGACCGCGTGGATGCTGGGGATGCTGTTTTGGGTCCTGCGGTTTCTCGTGTGGCCGCGGCCACGGCTTCATCGCACGCCCATCGACTACCCGATGTTCGGGTTCTTTCTGCTGACGGGACTCTCGTCGGTGCTTTCATATGAGCCGTCGGTCTCAATCGGTAAAATGCGCGCGGCCTCGCTCTTTCTCATCGTCTATTTGATTGCCGAGAACGTCGCATCGCCAAAGGTGCTCCGTGTGCTCTCGATACTTTTGATCGCCGCGACAATGGTGAACGTCGCCTATGTGTTTGCGCGAGTTGCCGTCGGCCGTGGCGTCAGGGTCTCTGGGGTGAGAAACGACAGCCCGCTGCGTGACGCACGGATGCAGTCGCGGACACACGATCAGCCAATCCCGATTGAGGATGGCGACACGATCGAACAAGTCGATGGCCGGCCGATTCGTGACATTGAACAATTAGTCAGTGCCCTCGAAAGCTCATCATCGAAAGAGCCGGCGAGACTTCAGATCTACCGGGTTGAATGGATCGCGACCTTGAATGTGCGGCGAGGTAACTTGCTGCGGGGAGCGACGGCGGAAGAGCGGCTCGGCATCCAGCGTTGGTCGTACGGTCGCGACCGGCGCGCCACGGGCTTCTACGATCACTGGGTCACCTACGCTGAGAGTTTGCAATTGATCGGGTCATTGGCAATAGGTCTGTTTGTCGCTCTGCCGCGTAAGCGCAACCGAAACGGTTTACTTCTGGCCCTGGCGATCCTTGGAATTTGGGGCGCCTTGCTGCTGTCCGTCACCCGCGCCTCCTGGCTGTCTTTGTTGTTATCGACGGCGCTCATTGCGGTCCTAAGTCTCAGCCGGCGCGCGCTTCTCGTCATCGGATTGTGCGCCGTTCCGCTCGTACTCGCCGGCCTTTTCGTCTTACAAAAAAAACGCAATGTCGGATTCTTTGATAAGAAGGACGACTCGATCGCCTGGCGCGGGAAAATCTGGCGGGAGGGTTTTCACTTGCTGGTGAGTAACCCGCGGCACCTCGCCGTCGGCGTAGGCATGGACTCAATCAAATCGCACTGGCGCGCGTGGGACCTGTTCGAAGGCGGCAAGCTGCCGATGGGGCACATGCATTCCGATTATCTGCAACTGGCACTCGAGCGCGGAGTAGTGACCTTAATAGCGTGGCTCGTGCTGCTGGGCACTTATGCCTGGACGCTCTGGAAAACGTCGCGCCGAGTGTCGAAAGAAAGTTGGATCGAAAAGGGAATCGTGCTGGGTGCGCTGGGCGGACTACTTGGCTTTTTGAGTAGCGGCGTCGTGCACTATAACTGGGGTGATTCAGAAGTGGTGATGATTTTCTACCTGATAATGGGGCTGAGCCTTGTAGTTGAACGAAGTGTCAGAACGGGAGCGGTAGCGGCGGATCAAGTGACGAGTGACAAGTGACAAGTGACGAGTGACGAGTGACGAGTGACAAGTGACAAGTGACGAGAAAAACAGTCCGTAGTGTGCACTCAACACTGGCCATTTTTAAGTTGCTCTCATCAGCCGTAAACTGTCACTCGCAACTCGCAACTCGCAACTCATAACTCGTAAACGCGTAACTATAACGCGTAACTCATAACGCGTAACGCGTAACTCGCAACTCATAACTCGCCACTCGTCACTTGTCACTTGTCACTCGTCACTCGATCCGGTCGCTGCCGCTCACCGTTCTGACAAAGACTAAGCGACTTCCTTGGGCACTTCACTCATCAGCGCCAGGATATTTCCTTCCGAATCTTTGAAATCCGCCAGCCAGAGATCGTAAGTTGGCATGGGCGCGACCAAATGCGGCTTGACGATGAACTCAACGCCTCGGGCATTGAACGTTTCGTACACGCGTTCAATATCGTCGACTTTGTAGTAGATGATTGACGCCGGATGATCAATCTCCGGCCGGTCGGCAATGCCGAGCATGAGGCGCACTCCTCCGCAATCAAAGAAAGCCATGTTGGGCGGCGCCTGGAAAAGAAACGTCATCCCGAGCACGTCTCGGTAGAACGCAAGCGCGCGGTCGAAGTCCTTAACATTGACAAAGATTTGGCCGATTTGATTTAAACTCGGCCCGATCGGGATCGGGTTAGTCATTGACTCTCCTTCAGGGTGTCATTCGCTTTCGTATAGCACGCCGCCTGACGTATTATCAACGCTCGTTCAGGTCACAGGTTCAAATGAAACAAATCGTCCGTGCTTCAATAATTGTTATTACGCTCCTGTTCGTTTCAGGTTACACGGAATGCTATAAGCCGGTGACCAAGAGTCAGTTGCCGGAGCACATCAAAACGGTCGCAGTCCCCGCCTTCCAAAATAATGCATTGCGGTACAAGATCGAGCATCGCTTCACCCAGGCCGTGATGAATGAACTGATTCACCGTGGCCATGGTATTCGGGTGCAGAGCGATCGCGAGGGCGCCGACGCGGTGATTGACGGCGTGGTTAAAACGTTCGGTTTCTCGGGAGTGCTGCTGGACGATAAGGGCCGCGCGCGAATTTTTGAGGTGACGATTACCGCCGCCGTCACGGTGCGCGATCAGCACGATAATCGCGTGCTTTACGACAATCAGAACTTCATCTTCCGCGGAGAGTTTGAATTCGCGAATGATCCGCGCAACTTCTTCAACGAAGAAGACCCGGCCGTGTTGCGGATCGCCCGCAGCTTTGCCGAGTCAATTGTCTCGACGCTCATCAACGGCTTTGGCGTTAAGAACGACAAATAGATTTGGAGTGCGCCGGCAAAGTCCCGGTTCTATCGGGACGGCGACGGCGCTTTGGATTGAGTTCACTTCACAGGAGCCCCAGGGCCTATGACTCCAAATTTGAGTTTGTTCAAAATCGTGGTGTTCTTTGGAAAAAGATGATCCAAAGCGCCGTCGTTGCCGGCGCACTCCAAATTGACTGCATGCCTCGCACTCGCAAAGACCTCGAACAGTCGCTGAAGAAAGGACAGATCGAACCTGTCTATTACCTTTACGGCAGCGAAACCTTTTTGTGCAATCAGGCAGTTAAGGAAATTACCGATGTAGCCCTGACCGGGACGCTGCTCCGCGAATTCAACGAGGCATCTTTCAATCTGCTGAGTGATGACGTGCGCGACGCGATTGCCGCAGCCGAGCAGCTGCCGATGATGTCGGGTCGCCGCGTTATTCGACTGGAAAAGTTTGCCAAGCTTCGTGAAAAGGACGAAGAGATTCTGCTCGACTATCTCAACCGTCCGGTTGACACTTCGGTGGTGCTATTCGTCGGCGACGACATCGACAAGCGGAAGAAGTTTGGTAAAAAGCTGCTGGCCGGCGCGGCCTATGAATTTGCCCCGCTCAAGCCGAATGAACTGCCGACGTGGATCAAGTCGCATTTAAAAACGCTCGATACCGATATCGATCAATTTGCCATCAGCAAGTTGGTTGATTTGGTCGCCAGCGATCTGCTGACCTTGAGAAATGAGCTCGACAAACTGGCGGCGGCGGCTCTGCCGTCACGTCGCATTACAGCAGAGTTGGTGGATCAGTTAGTCAGGCGCTCGCGCGAGCATATGAATTGGGATCTCACCGACAGCATTGTCTCGCATGATCGTCGTAAGGCGCTCCGCGTGTTGCGTAATTTCCTTGATGATGGCGTTGAGCCGGTCTTGCTCACCGGCGTTATTGCCGGGACGTTTCGCCGCATGGCGCTCGCGAAAGAGATGCTGGTACGCGGCGCCTCACAGGGCGAAATATTCAGCGAAGTTCGGGTACCGTCATTCAAACAACGCGCCTACATTTCGATGTTGAATCAGATCGATTCGCATCGAATGTCTGAAATGATTCAACGTATCGCCGAAACTGATTTGGCTATCAAGACTTCCAAAGCCACACCGCGCATGCAGATGGAAATGCTCGTCTGCGAATTGATGATCTAGCGATGGGTCAGTAAACTAAAGTCAAATCCTCGAACAATCCCTCGGTGATTTAAGTGTTGCGAATCACGAAACAGTTATTGGCGAATCGTGGTGTTGGTTTTTTGTTGACCGGCATTACGCTCTGTCTCCTCTGCGTGAATGGTTTCGCCCAAAGAAAGCCCAAGGCCTCTGCTCCGCCGCCGAAGCCTGCACCACAGCAGAGGCAAGACGAACTCACCAGGCTGCGCGACCAATACGTCAAGACCACCAAAGAATACAAAGCCAGTCTGGAACGTCTGCAGAAATTGTATGAAGCCGAAGTGAAAAGGACGGAACAGAAACGCGATCAGGTGCGGAAGCTCTTTGCCGACGGATTGATGTCCCAACGCGAGGTTGAGGAGACCGAGATTGCCGTCACCAAGGCCAACGCCAAAGTGAGCGAAGTCCAGCAGCAAATCAAGACAGCCGATACTCAGATAGCGCAGGCGCTCATCGAAGTTGAAGGCGACAAGCAGATTGCGAAACTCGGCCCCGCGCGTCGCGGTTCGCTGATTAATACGAGTTCGTTTATTCGTTATACTGGCGCCGGCGCCTGGGCCCTCGCACAGGCACCGAAGATCGAAAGTTTCTTTCAGCAGACATTCAAGCGAGCCCTGCCAATCGCCGTTTTTGGTCAGGGTGCGATTCATAATCAATGGCGGCTCGATCATCGCAACGCGATGGATATTTCGCTGAACCCTGACGGCGCGGAAGGGCAGGCGCTGATTCGCTTTTTGCAGAGCAACGGCATTCCGTTCTCGGCTTTTCGTGGCGCGATTCCCGGTGTGGCGACCGGGCCGCACATTCACATTGGGATGCCGTCGCATAGATATTGACAGTGGCACAGACTTCAGTCTGTCTACGACGTCAAATGGAGAAATCACAGACTGAAGTCTGGGCCACTAATGATCAAGACCACCATCACAATTTCGCGGCAGATGGGATCGGGCGGGTCCTACGTGGGTCAGTTGATTGCCAAGCGGCTCGGCTTGAAGTACATCGATCGCGAAGTGCTGCACCTCGCCGCGGAAGAGTTCGGTTGTGATGAAGAAACCATCACCCCGCGGTCCGAACGAGTCACGTCTTTTTGGGAGCGCGTGCTCGGCGGATTGTCCTTTGGTGCGCCGGAAGCCGCTTACAACCCACCGCCGCTGGGAAACTTTTCCGATCGTGAATTGTTCGAGAAGCAGACTCAGATGCTAAAACGCATTGCCAGCCAGGAAGATTGCGTCGTCGTCGGTTGGGCGGGCGTGTTCATGTTGCCGCGGCATCGCGGCATGTTCAGCGTCTTCTGTCACGCGCCGAAGAACTTTCGCGTCAAACGCCTCATGAACATCTATCAGAACCTGACGGAGGAGAAGGCGCGCACGTTAATCGCGGAATCAGACCGCACGCGCGAGATTTATTTTAACGAGATGACGGCGCACGACTGGATGTGCGCCAGGAACTATAACCTCTCGATTGATACCAGCCTGCAACCGCTGGACGAGATCGCCGACCTGATCATTTCCTTGTCGCAGCGACAGCGAGGCGTGGCGACGGCCGCAGCCTAGTCACAGAAACCCGATCGTAAGGGAGGGTGCGAGCCGGGAAGTCGTTAACAATTAATAGAAGATAGACACTGCACGCCTCCTTAACGATGCTCTCTACACGCTGAAGGCGTTCGCAAATTTCAGCCCGGGGCAGCGCCCTGGGGTAAGGGCCGGTTAAATCATCCGAACTCTGAAAGAGTTTGCCTCACTATGTTTGGAATTAACGATTGCGAACTCTTTCAGAGTTTGTCGATAACCTGACAACTGTTAACCCAGGGCGTTGCCCTGGGCTCGAATTTGATAACGCCTTCGGCGTGGGGAGTGAACTATGTAGATACCTAACGATCGGATTTCTACTTCTGATCCAACCGTTCTTTCGCCTGCGCGATCATCCAACGCAGCCTCACGAGTTCATCGATTGAGAGATAGAGCCGCGAACGATCAAAGAATCCGCCCTCTACGGCGGCGGCGACGACGTTATTTTCCAGTTGCTTGAAAACCATAACTTCAAAGTCGGCTTTGGTTCGATAACGCACTTCGAAATGCGAGAGTCGCGTAATCGATTCACTTGCCTTGGCAGCGGCGTCCACTGCCTTTAGCAACGCATCGATTTCGTCGTAATCGATAAACGACCGAATGTCTTCCAGTGGTCCGCCACCGGTAGGTTGCGGCGTGCCGGTAGCAATGATGGTAATCACCGCGCCCGAGGCGGTCTCTCCACTAGTTGCATCGCGAATCTCGGTCGCCTCGACCCGTGCAACTCCGTTCTGGGCCCGAACGATTCCCACCACGTGGCGCCCTCTGACGAGCAATGTTTCAAAACGCCCGTCGAAATCTTCCAGTTTGTTGCGAGGTTGGTAGAACTGCGGATCCCGCGGCGGCGGTAGTCGTTCCCGCCGGCCCTGCGCCTGGGCTGAGATCGACACCAGCAGGATTGCCAACAACAGAATAAGAGAGCGACTGGGGTTCATCACACACGGCTCCTTGCAAATTGAATTCGGAAAGCGAGTCGGGAGAGTGTTTCTGCTGGATTGTAACTTGCGAGCGCCTGTTTCGTTCCAAAAACATTTCAGCTACCATACGCCCGCTTTGGTCGGTTGACCTATCAATCTGGAGATAATCATATGAATGGCTTTCGCCGATTAACTTCCGCGCTCGCATTAATTGTCTGCGTTTTCGGACTGGCGGTGGGACAGACTCCCCGCGGCGTGACGCCGGAAGATTATTTTGCGTTTGAATTCATCAGTGACCCGAACCTCTCGCCGGACGGCAAACTGGTCGCGTATGTCATGACCAAAATTGACCGCGCGCAGAACCGGCGCAACTCATCGATTTGGATGGTCGCCACCGACGGTGCTCGGGCACCGTGGCAATTCACGACCGCGCCCCAGTCATCCAATTCACCGCGCTGGAGTCCGGATGGGAAGTCCCTGGCGTTTCTTTCTTCGCGACCGGAGGCTGCCTCGACTGGGACTCCGGCGGCGGAACCACGGACGCAGGTTTATTTGCTGTCGATGAACGGCGGGGAAGCGAAGCGAATCACCAATCTGAAGAACAGCGTCAGCCAATTTCGCTGGTCGCCTGACGGCAGCAGGCTGGTCGTCGTCAGTCGCATCGGCCCGAGCGATTCGCGCGCCGGCGATGCGCGTGATCGCAGCGACGTCCGCCATTACAAAAATACGTCGTACAAATTCAACGACAGCGGTTGGTTTGATGATCGGCGGACTCATTTCTGGATCGTCGAGGTGAAGTCGGGGGAAGCAAAACAGATTACGAAGGGCGAGGACTGGAACGATAGCGATCCGCAATGGTCGCCGGATGGGAAGCGCATCGCGTTCGTGTCAAACCGAACCGGCAAGGAATATGACGAGAACCGCAACAGCGACGTATGGGTAATCAACAGCGACGGCACTGGCGAGCTGACGAAGATTTCAGATCACGAGGAATCGGACAACCAGCCGCGCTGGTCGCCGGATGGCAAGACAATCGCGTTTGCCGGTGAGATTCACGATCGCGATCATCCGAAGATTTGGCTGGCCACGGCGACTGGCGGTGCGGCATCGACGCTGGCGGCAAACGGATTGGACTTGATTCCCGGCCAGCTGGAATGGTCGGATGACGGCAAATCAATTTATTTCGAGACCGGCGTCAAAGGTGAACTGCATCTGTTCCGCGTCGATCTTTCTACGAAGTCGTTAACGCAGGTCACTTCCGGCCCGCGTGGAGTACGGAACGTCGATTTTGATTTCAAGAATCGCAAGCTGGTTTATCTCGCGAACGACTTTAAGCATCTTGATGATCTGTACGTCGCCGACCTCGACGGCAAGAATGAACGCAAACTGACCAACCTGAACGAAGCGCTTTGGAAGCAAATTAAGTTCGCGGAGGTCGAACGGTTTACTTACAAGAGCGCAGACGACTGGGACGTTGACGCTTTTTTTGTGAAACCAATCGACTGGCAGGAAGGCAGGAAGTATCCATTGGTGCTCAGCATTCATGGCGGGCCGGCGGGCCAATACGGCGTCGATTGGTATCACGAGTTTCAGGTTTACGCGGCGAAAGGATATGCGGTCTTGTTCACCAACCCGCGTGGCTCGACGGGATATGGGCAAAAGTTTGAGCGTGGGATTTTTGGTGAATGGGGCGGCAAGGACTACGTCGATATCATGAGCGGTCTGGAGGCCGCGCTGCGGAAATATCCGTGGATCGATCAGACTCGGATGGGCGTCACCGGGGGAAGCTATGGCGGCTTTATGACCAACTGGATTGTGGGACACACGGATCGATTCAAAGCCGCCGTTACGCTGCGCAGTCTTTCGAACTTCATCTCGGACGACGGCACGCGAGATGGCGCGTATGGACACTCGGCGGATTTTGGCGGCGACATTTTTCAGAAGATGGATTTGTATTGGGACCGTTCGCCATTGAAATATGCGAGCAAGGTAAAGACGCCGACGCTAATCCTCCATTCCGACAACGACTTTCGCGTGCCGATCGAGCAGGGCGAGCAATGGTTTCGCGCGCTCAAGCACTATGGCGTGACTGCTGAGATCGTTTTCTTCCCGCGTGAGAACCACAACCTCACGCGCACCGGCGAACCAAAACATCTGGTCGAGAGTCTTAACTGGCAACTCTATTGGTTCGATCGATTTGTAAACGGGAACGCGAACGCGTTACCGCCGGATGCAAAATAATTGAAACGAAGTTCAGGGTGAAGGGGTTAGGGTGTTGGGTGTAAGAAAGATTTGCTCCTGGCCCCGCAACCAGACTAACAGATGTGTCCGAATAGAAAAAAAGCTTTTTCTACACCCTACACCCTTTACCCTCGTCAATCGACATGACCGGGTGCAGTAGATTGCCGTTCACGGGACACTTTTCTTACGCTCGCCGCTACGCGATGCTGTCCGTAACGGCCTGCTCAATCCTTCTTCTGATGGTTACCGGAATGGTGGTCGCCCAGAAAAAGGTGAATGAGCGCCCCGAACGCCCTTCCATGTCGGTAAACGGATTCGAGCTTCACGGTGGCTTTGTCAATTTCGTTAGTGGAAGTGGTCGTTGTCTCTGCGCTCAACCGGCGAATGACAAGGCGAAACAGCCGCTCGGTAATGGCGACTCGATAGAGTTGGACAACGGCCGCGCCGAGTTGGTCCTGATTCCCGGCTACTATCTCCGGCTATCCAACCACACCACTGTCCGCATGTTGGATCTCACTCAAGACAACCTGAAGATCGAAATCACCAGAGGTTCGGCCATCATCGAAATTCCGAGCGAAGACTCTGCCCAGTTGCCCGCGTTCATTCAGGAGATTAAGGACCGCTTTTTCAACACCGTGACGGTCATTACTCCCGCGGGTGAGTACGCAATTTTTAAGGGTGGTGGATACCGTTTCGACGTGCTCTCGAATCGCGAATCACGCGTCAGGGTTCTGAAAGGTAAGGTGGCAGTTGGCGGACACATTCTGGAAAATGGCGAAGCTGCCTCGGTGGTGGCCAGCGTGGCCGGTCTTGAATCAGCGGCCAGATACCCTGATGACGCATTCGATAAATGGAGCCGCGAGCGAGCGGCGGCGCTCGTCGAATCGAACAAGTCTTTAAAGCACAGCGACTGGTACAAAGAAATGACCACCGGCCAGGGCTATCTTGAAATTCGTGAAGAAGCGGCGGCAGCCAACAGCAGCGAAAGCGCCCGCATAGTTTCAGCCCGCAACGGAGTTGCCGGGTTTGTCGAGAAAGGCGTCACGATCAAAAGCAGCGATGGCGACTGGCACGAACTAAAAACCGGCGCCGAATTGTTCGACGGTGATCGCGTGCGGACTGCGGCGCACACTCGAGCCGAGATTCGGCCTTATCCGGATTTCGACTTGTATCTGAATGGCGACACCGAGATTACTTGTCACGCCACCAGTGATGGGGGTATCGCGGTAGAGGTGGTTAAGGGGGCGCTGATTCTGATGGTGGCGGAAACCAAGGTGAAGCGCGAGGACCGGAACACCCTGAAGATGTCAGCCAACCAGATGGACTTCGCCATCACTTCGCCGGGGTATTACCGTCTGAATGTTTTTTCAGCGGATCAGTCCGAGATGCTTGTCTATTCGGGTTCGTTGATCAGCGCTCTCGGTGAAACCGGACGGGGCAAACGAATTGTGCTGCACAGTCAGGCTCGGGTGGCTTCGCCATTCGACCGGGACGCGCGCGACAGCTTCGATATCTGGAGCGCCCGCCGCAACGTGCGCGTTCAATTAGCGCGGCTGCGGAGATGGATGCCCCGGGGGCTATGGTTTCTTAATCGCGAGACGAGCGAATATACCTTCCTGCCAGGTGATCGTGAATACAAGTCGCCCTACGGTGGTTCTTATTCGACGATCTATCATTCAAACCGCCCACGACGCGATATTTCGATTAGACCTAACCCGATGATTCGTTAGTTCGACTGTCCAAATGCCGGCGTTGCCGGTGGCTTCAACTCAAAATTCTTCGGCGGCTCTGCGCCCAGCAGATAACGCACAAAGTAATCCCAACGCCTGCGAGTCATGTAATTGCTCGCCGTTCCGTAGCCATGCCTCTGGTTCGGCAGCAGCAAGAGATCGAAATCTTTGTTCGCCTTGATCAGCGCATCGACCACCAGCAGCGTGTTGTAAGGCGGTACGTTGTCATCCATCGTTCCGTGCGCCAGCAGCAGATGGCCTTTCAGATTCTTGGCGAGGTTCTGATTTGCCTGATCGTCATAATTCGACTTGTTGCCATCTTTGGTCAGTAGCCCCTGGTAGCGCTCACCCCAATCATCCTCATAGACTCGATTGTCGTGGTTGCCTGACTCGGAAATGCCGACTTTGAAGAAATCGGGGTAACGAAACATTGCGTCGGCGGTGGCGTAGCCTCCGCCCGAATGACCCCAAATCCCGGCACGATCGATGTCGATCCAGCGATAGCGCTGCGCCAACTCCTTCATTCCGGCAATCTGATCAGGCAGCGTGTTGTCGCCCATGTTGCCGTAATAAAAGTCGTGAAATTTCTTCGACCGTAAAGGATTGCCCATGCCGTCGATCTGCACCACGACAAAGCCGAGCTCCGCGAGTGCCTGGTGGTCACCGCGCGCGGCCGCGAAAGAACGGCTGCCGACACTGCCACCCTGCGGCCCGGGATAGATGTAATTGATGATCGGATACTTCTTGTTTTCGTCGAGGTTCGTCGGCTTGTACAGCAAGCCGTAAAGATCGGTTTGGCCGTCGCGAGCTTTTACCGTTATCGGCTGCGGCGGTTTCCAACCGGTCGCGAGCAACTTCGAGATGTCCGCCTTTTCGATCGTCGCGATCAATTTGCCGTCCGCGCTGCGGAGAACAGTCGTGGGTGGCACGTCAGGTTTGGAATAATCATCGAAGAAGAATTTGCCCGATGGCGATAAGACGATGTTGTGATTCCCGTCCTCGGGAGTTAACAGCGTCATGTTTTTCCCGTCGAAGCCGATGCGATAGAAATGTGCGAAGTAAGGGTCACGCCCTTTTTCTTTGCCGCCCGCCAGAAAATAAATGAGGCGGTTCTTCTCATCGACTTTCAGAACTTGCGTGACGGGTCCTTCGCCGGTCGTGATCTTATTCTTGAGCTTGCCGGTGGTTGCGTCATAGAGATAAAGCTGTCCCCAGTTGTCGCGTTCGGAATACCAGATGACCTCGTTTGACGCGGAAAGGTAACGCCAGTTGACCCGACCCTGGCCCGATTCGTATTGAGTATCAACCTTCTCTTCCATCACGTCGCGAATCGCACCTGTAGCCGCATCAGCTATGCGCAACTGCGCGATCTTGTGATCGCGTGAAGTTGAAACAAACGCGAGCTGCCTCGTGTCGGGCGTCCATTCGACGTCTGCCCATTCGCCGCCCCGGCATTGCACGTCGTCGCAAAGAGTGGAGCGATGTTGATCGGCATCCATCTTCAGGCGGATTACGCGCGGCGTGTCGATTTCAATTATTACGCGCTGAATAGTGGTTACTTTCTCATCACCGGGCAGCGGATACTTCCACGCTTGCATTTGCGGATGGCCCACTCGGGTATCGACTAAATACATCTCGCCAACGCCGCGCTGATCCTGTTGGAACGTCGCAATCTTCTTCGAGTCAGGCGACCAAACGAGCACGGGCCGGTCGCTATGTGTCCAGCCCGCATTGTCAGTAGCGTAACCAAAATCCTTCACGCCGTCGGTGGTGAGCTGTGTTTCCTTGCCGGTCGCGAGGTCCTTCACAAACAGGTTGTAGTCGCGTATGAACGCAGCCCGTTTCTTGTCCGGAGACTGAACTTCCGGCGGTGGGCCCCCACGTCCGCCCGCACCAGGCCGCTGACCGCTCGGTTGAGTTGCATCGGCAGTGCATTGATAAGCGATGACATCACACTTCCAACGTCTACGCTGCGCCGTCAACACAATCGACTTTTGGTCTTCCGACATTTCGAAATCAGTAAACGGCAGACGGCGCGCGTCGAACGTGGCGCCCGCGGCAGTTGAAAGAGCCGCCGCGAGTTTTGCTTGATCGAATGCGGGCGATTTGGCGCCGGTGGCCGTGTCAATCATGATGAAGTCGGTGCCTTCCGGCGTCGTCACCCGATACCAGAATCGGCCATCACCCTGCCAATTCGGTCTGACGCCAGTGCGAAAGACGAGCGGGTTCGTGTTGTAGCCCATCCATTTTTCGGCGCGTTGGTAATCCTGGGTAGTAATTACGGCTGGTTGCTGGGCCATGACTGAAGATGTGACCAGCAGGGTTATGGCGATCAGATGAACAATGCTTTTCATATTTACCTCGAAACGATTTACGTTCGGTGCTAGCATAGCGGCCCTCGATGCGGAACAAACGCCCGACATTCTATGCGACGAGCTTGCTGTTCGTCATCCTGACAATCCCGGGCGTTGCGCGCGCCCAGTTCATTTCCGGCGATACTTACACCCGTTATGAACTGCTGCCGCCGGAAACCCATCAATTCAAAATCTACTATGAAGTGACTGAGACCCGCTCCGGGGCGCGCTTTCACTTCAATGAAATTCGCGAGGGCAGCGAGGCGTCTGATGAATCTGTCATCGATCTGGCGACCGGGAAGCCGCTGAAGTTTGAGATTGTCACCGGCGCGCAGGCCAAAATTGATTCGCCGTCTCAAAACTTCCCCGCGACTTCGCATTACATCAAGGTCATTTTGGAACATCCTGTTCCTGCCGGCGGTGAGTATCGACTGGCGATCATCAAGACTTACAAAGACGACAAGAGTTACTACAGCGAAAGCGACCTGATTATTTACAAGCGCCCGCTCGGCATCCCGCGTGACAGTGTGGTGCTTCCCGCTGGATACGAAATCGTCTCGTGCTCCGTGGCGACCCAGGTCTTGCGGCAAACTGATGGCCGTTTGAAATTGGCCTTTGTAAATCCCGGCAGCGGCGGCCAGCTTGAAGTCACCATCAGGGCGAAGAAACTGAAATCAGGGGCGACCATCGCTCCGGTCCGATTTATCCAGAATCAAAATCCTCTGACGGAGCGTGCTTATCAGGATCGGGAAATTCTCTATGAACTTCAGGCGCCCGACTCGCACGCGTTTCGCATCACGCACGATTACACCGTGCGGCGAGCCGGCGAGAAGTATTACTTCAACGTGGTCCGCGCCGGCAGTCACGTGACGAACCCGGACAGTCTGGATCTCGATTCCGGTGAAAAGCTGAAGTTCGACATCATCAATGGTAAACAGGCGAAGGAGCGCAAGCTGCCAATCACAGATCAAATCACAGACGAGAGCGAAATCGTCGTCACTTACCTCGCGCGTCCGGTTGAATCCGGCATGACGAACCGCATTCGCTTGATGGAAACCTACGCCGATCCGAAGAGTTATTTCATGGATGGTGAAGAGTTGGTTTGGGATCGAACTTTCGGACGTTTACGCAACACCGTCGTACTGCCGGCCGGTTGGTATCTGACGGGCCTGGCCTCACCCGCGACGATCGAAACGCTGCGCGATGGCCGCGTCTCAGTTTATGTCGTCAATCCAAGAAACGATGATGTTCGCGTTTACCTGCGGGCGCGCAAGCGGCCTTGAGCGGCGGGGAATGAATGATGAATGATGAGTTACGAGTTACCAGGACAAGCGTTTTGTCTCGTCACTTGTCACTCGGCCTACTAACTCGTAATCCGTAATTCATCGTTCATCATTCATCACTGATCCTGCAGGCAGCAATCACCCATCCACCATCGCGGTCGCGATTCCCAGATTTCTTTTATCGGTTGACTCCTGATATTTCCTACGGGTCCCTTCGCCAGACAAACCCGCACATCTCCGTTGGCCTGAATTTGAATGGAAGTCATGGCGGCGCACACCAAACGTTCTTCATGCGCCGCGTGTGAACGGACGGCGAGCTGCAACCGTCTCGGATTTGTGAAGTAATCAATCATCACATCGAGTTGGTCAAGAGTGTTGGCAATGGGTAGTCCCTGCCGCTTCAGATTGCGCAATTCATTAATCACCGCGACAGCTTTGGCAGTGTCAGCGGGCCAGTTTTCGCTGTGCTCAAACCAATCTCGGTCTTCGGCCGTGTTGTAGTTTTGCTCGATCGGTTGATAGAAAACTTCGAGGCCGTTGCGTCTCGCAAACCAGGCAACCTCGCAAACGTCGTCCAGGTTCTGCTGCATTATCACGGTCTTGAGACGAATCGTCATCGGCAGCGATTGCTCGCGGCGAATCCTGTTCAGGGTCAGAATCGAGGTCTCGGTCGTGGCCCCGAAGCCTTCACGACCACGAACGCGGTCATGGGCTGCGCCGACGCCATCGAATGAGACCGTGATGCGGCCGGGTCGCGCCAGCGCAAGTTTTTCCATCATCGATAGATCACGCCAGAACCCGTGACTCAGCACTTCGACGAAGAGACCTATCTTGCTTCCATGGGCTACCAGGTCGAGTGTGTCCGGATTCAACAGTGCTTCGCCGCCGGTCAGGACCACATGTACCGGTCCCAGCCAGCGCCGCAGATCGCTTAGAACTCGCTTCCATTGATCGTAGGTCGGCCGATCCTCACGACCATGGTTCTTCCAAATGTCGCAGTGAATGCAGCGGGCATTGCAGCGCTCGGTCATCAGCAGCATGATCGAAGCCGGCCGGCAGAGAGTCGCGAGCCGCCCGCCGGCAAAAGTGCGCAAACGATAATTAACTCCTTCGTAGACCCGGCGATAATTGAGAGTTCCGAGATTCATCGTGTCACGCGCGCTCCTGCTGCAAGGTGAAGCCGAGTTATCTCAGCAAGTAAAGCGCCACGCAGATGGGGGTCGAGGACACACGAATTGACATTGTTTGTGCGACTTTCCGGGTGGATTGCGAGATTATGCGCGAAGGCAGACGTGGTTGTCGGCAATATTGCGCAATGACCAGCGCGCGGATCGGCTTCTGGCGCACCCTTGACGCTTCCATTATAATCTCCGCGCTTTCGAAGTTGATCTTTTCCCGACACAAATCAAACACGGCTCCGTTGAATTTCTCCGACCGGAGGGACCTATGTCTGAAACGAAATGCCGAATTCTTTATGTCGACGATCATGAGGACAGCGCCGAGATGCTGAAGCTGATGCTCTCAGCTGAAGACTACGAAGTTCACATCGCTGAATCTGTGGAAGAAGCGTTGGGAAAATCGCAGATGCAAGCGTTCGATCTTTATGTGTTGGACAAACGGTTGCCTGACGGATCGGGTACCGACTTGTGCCGGATGCTAAGCCAGGCGACGCCAGGTGTGCCCTGCATTTTTTATAGTGGCGACACGTATGAACTTCATCGTCAGGAGGCGATGGCCGCCGGCGCGCGCGCATACGTGCCCAAGCCGGACGTGGAGGCATTAATCGAAACAGTCCATCGGTTGATGTCCGAGCGCGAGTGCGCCACGGCTTCTACTTAGTTCAACATTCTCCCGCCAGTAATTAGACCTTACATCGCAGCAGCAATAAGAAAATCTATTGAGGAGTCCACATGCGCCCCTTTAACTTTCAGAATCTGCCGATCAGCCTACTAGCGACTGCCGTTTTGATCTGCGTGCCAGGGTTAGCGCTGGCGCAGCCCGCGACGCCGACGCCAACTCCGACGCCGGTCCCGACGCCGCAAGCGTCGCCCTCGGCGGAAAGCGGCCGGCCGGCGCAGACACCCGCTGAAGATGAGGCCCGCGGCCCGCGCGATCCGATGTCTTCGGCGACTTTCAATGGCTTGCGATTTCGTTCGTTGGGACCGGCGTTCACCTCCGGGCGCGTGATTGGTTTTGCGGTCGATCCGAATAATGCGTCGAAGTATTTCGTGGCATCCGCCTCAGGTGGCGTTTGGCGCACGGTGAACAACGGCAATACCTGGACACCGGTATTCGATCGCGAAGGTTCGTATTCCATTGGCGCGATTACCCTTGATCCAAAAAATCCGCTCACGGTCTGGGTGGGCACGGGCGAGAACAACAGCCAGCGCAGCGTCTCGTACGGCAATGGCGTTTACAAGTCAGAAGATGGCGGCAAGACGTGGCGCAACGTTGGGCTGCGGACGTCTGAACACATCGGCCGCATCGCCATCGATCCTAAAGATTCGAACATCGTCTACGTCGCAGCCCAGGGTCCGCTGTGGGGGCCGGGAGGCGATCGTGGTCTTTACAAAACGACGGATGGCGGCAAGACATGGCATCAGGTTCTGAAGATCAGCGAGAACACCGGTGTCTCAGACGTAGAGATCGATCCGAACGATCCGAATACGATTTACTGCGCTTCATATCAACGGCGCCGCCACATGTGGACGTTGATTGATGGGGGCCCGGAAAGCGCCATTTACAAATCGACTGATGCGGGCGCGACCTGGAGCCGGCTGCGCGCGGGGTTGCCGCCGGGCGACATGGGGCGCATCGGCCTGGCCATTTCACCGGTCGATTCAAACGTACTTTATGCCACGATCGAATCGGGCGATCGCCGCGGCGGCATTTTCCGCTCGTCCGATCGCGGTGGCAGTTGGGAAAAGAGGAACGACTTCGATGCGGGCGCGATGTACTACGCCCACGTGGTGGCCGATCCGAAGGATGTCGATCGCATTTACGTGATGAACGTATTCCTGATGGTTTCAGACGACGGCGGTCGCACACTGCGCCGTCTGGGCGAGAGATCAAAGCACGTAGACAACCACGAGATCTGGGTCGATCCGGCGAACAACGATCATTACCTGGTTGGTTGCGACGGCGGCGTTTATGAAAGCTGGGACCGCGGCTCGAACTGGTATTTCAAAGCCAATCTGCCGGTGACGCAGTTCTATGACATCACTACCGACAATGCAACGCCGTTCTACAACGTCTACGGCGGCGCCCAGGACAATTACGCGTTCGGCGGCCCGTCGCGCACCCGCAATGCTTCGGGAATCGTCAATTCTGATTGGTTCGTGACGCAGGGGGGTGATGGTTTCCGCACGCAGGTCGATCCCGAAGATCCCAATGTCATCTACGCCGAGCTGCAAAACGGAAACATCGTCCGGGTTGATAAGCGCCTGGGAGAACGCATGGGTATTCAGCCGCAGCCGGCGCGTGGCGAAGATCCTCTGCGTTGGAACTGGGACTCGCCTTTCATCATCAGTCCGCACCTGCACACGCGGCTCTACTTCGCTTCGAACCGGCTTTATCGCAGTGACGATCGCGGCGACAGTTGGAAGGTGATTAGCGGCGAGCTGTCGCGCGCTCTGGATCGCGACAAACTGCCGGTGATGGGCAAAATCTGGAGTATGGATGCGGTCGCGAAGAATCAATCGACCGCGTTCTTCGGCAACGCGTCGGCGCTCGCCGAATCGCAGAAGAAAGAAGGACTGATTTACGTCGGCACGGACGACGGTCTGATCCAGATCACCGAAGATGGCGGCAAGAACTGGCGCAAGGTTGAAAAAATTGGCGACGTGCCGGAACTGGCGTACGTCAGCCGCATCATCACTTCCAATCACGACGCCAACACCGTCTATGTCGCGTTTGAGAATCATCAGAACGCCGACTTCAAGCCTTATCTTTTCAAGAGCATTGACGCCGGCCGCACCTGGACGTCGATCAAAGCGAACCTGCCGGCGAACTGGCCGGTCTGGTCGATTGCCGAAGACCATGTGAACAAGAATCTGCTTTTCGTTGGAACTGAATTTGGTTTGTTCTTTAGCGTCGATGGCGGAGCAAAGTGGATTCAGATGCGTGGCGGTTTGCCGACTATACAGATTCGCGACCTTAACATTCAGAAGCGCGAAAACGATCTGGTGGTCGGAACCTTTGGTCGGGGCATTTACATTCTCGATAATTACACGCCGCTGCGCTCAATCACGCCGGACATGCTGAAGACGGACGGGCTGTTTCCGGTAAAGGACGCGTTGATGTACATCCAGGCGCAGCCACTCGGCGGCGGCGGCAAGAGTTTTCAGGGTGAGGGTTTCTATACTGCTGAGAACCCTGCATTCGGCGCCACGTTTACTTACTATTTGAAAGAAGCATTACAGACGAAGAAGGCCCGGCGGCAGGAAGCTGAGCGAGCCGCCGCCCGCAGCGGGGGCAACGTTATCCTGCCCAGTGCGGCGGAGTTGAGCGCCGAAGAAGAAGAGGAAGCGCCCACCGTAATCTTCACGATCACCGATTCGGCGGGCAAAGTCGTGCGTCGCTTGACCGGTTCGACCACGGCCGGAATTCAACGCGTGACCTGGGACCTCCGATATCCCGCGCCGAACCTCGCCCCGCCGCCAAATCCGGATGGCGATGATGGTTTCGGTCCGCCTCCGGGTGGGCCACTGGTGATGCCGGGCACGTACAAAGTTTCAGTCGCCAAACGTGTCAATGGCGTAATCACAGCTTTCGGTCAGCCGCAGGATTTTCAGATTGTCGTCGAAGGCCAGGACAAGATGAACGTGGCTGATCGGCAGGCGCTGGTTGATTTCCAAACCAAGGTTGCTCGTTTGCAGCGCGCCGTCTCGGGAGCGACTCAGGCTGCCAATGCTTTGACTCCAAGGCTCGCGGCGATTCGTCGAGCGTTGCTCGATACACCAAACGCCGAGAAATTGCTGGCGGAAGCGGCCGCGCTGGAAAAGCGGAATCGTGAAATTCTCAAAGCGTTAAGCGGCGACTCGACCTTGCGCGGACGCAACATGAACCTGCCGGCGTCGATTAATGAACGTGTGGGCGAAATCGTCGGCGGCCAGCGCATGTCTACTTCACGCCCGACGCAGACTCAGATGGATCTGTACACGCACGCCGCGGCGGAGTTCGAAGGGACACTCAACAGCCTGCGCCAATTGATCGAGGTCGATCTGGCTAAGCTTGAGAAACAGATGGAAGCCGCGGGCGCGCCCTGGACGCCGGGACGGATTCCCGAGTGGAAAGACCAGTAAGGTCGAAAACAAACGAGCGGAGCGCGATCGTCCGGGTGGCCGTCACAAGCAAGTGAGGACGCCCGGACTCAAATCTCATCTCGCCAAATCGGTAGCCTCACCAATCTTTAATTGGATACAATCGCCGGGCTCTAAACTGGCGCTTGGCGCGCTATCATTTCGGTGAAACGCATCATCAATCGAAGGAAGAAAAGCATGTCTCGACTGCGGCAATCCATTCTGACCCTGATCTTATTGTCCCTGGCACTCGCAGCGTACGCGCAACGGGCCGCGGCCCAGACTGATGCCACGACGCTGACGCTCGATAGCCTCTTCACCTATCGCGCGCAGTACCCGAACGCGCTTGAGTGGGAAGCCGATGGCAAGGGTTATTTGGTGCTCGAGCCTTCAGGTAAGGGCGAGGCGCAGGACATCGTTCGCTATGATGCGGCGACTGGCCAGAAAACTGTTTTCGTTTCGGTAGATAAACTGATGCCGGCCGGCGCCTCATCGCCGTTGGTGGTTGAATCGTTCGACATCAGTTCCGACGCCAAGAAGCTCCTGCTCTTCACCAACACCGAGCGCGTCTGGCGAAGCAACACACGCGGCGACTACTGGATCGTCGATCTGGCGAGCGGAAAGTTGCAGAAGCTGGGCGGCAAGGCAGAGGCGGCGAGCCTGATGTTCGCTAAATTCTCGCCTGACAGCACGCGCGTCGGCTATGTGCGCGGCAACAACATCTATGTCGAGAACCTGGCCGATGCGAAAATCACGCCGCTAACCACCGATGGGACTTTTCATCTGATCAACGGCACGTTCGATTGGGTTTATGAAGAGGAATTGTTCTGCCGCGACGGTTGGCGCTGGAGTCCCGACGGCAAAAAGATTGCCTACTGGCAGCTCAACTCCGAAGGCGTGAAGGAATTTAAACTCATCAATGACACGGACAGTCTCTATCCGGTCGTCACAACTTTCCCTTATCCGAAAGCCGGCGAAACCAATTCTGCGGCACGTGTCGGGGTCATCAGCGCGACTGGCGGAGCAACGACCTGGTTCACTGTGCCCGGCGATCCGCGCAACAACTATCTGCCGCGGATGGAGTGGGCCGGCAACTCAGATGAAGTAACTATTCAGCAACTCAACCGCTTGCAGAATACCGACACGGTGATGATTGGCGACGCGCGTACCGGCAAAGTTCGCACCCTGCTGGTTGAGAATGATGAAGCCTGGTTGGACATCGGCTTTTTCGATCTTGACTGGGACAAGCAGGGCCTGGCGCGCGGCGATGTTGAATGGATTGACGGCGGCAAGCGTTTCCTGTGGGCCAGTGAGCGAAACGGCTGGCACCACGTCTACTCGATTGCCCGCGACGGCAGCGATGCGCGAGACATCACGCCGGGAAATTTTGATGTGATTAGCGTCAGCGCGGTGGACGTCACGAAGAACCGGCTTTTGTTTGACGCTTCGCCTGAAAATGCTACTCAGCGTTATTTGTTTCAGACGCGTCTGGACGGCAGCGGTAAGCCCGAAAAAATATCTCCGGCAAACCAATCAGGCACACACAACTATGATGTTTCGCCGGCCGGCGATCTGGCGATTCACACTTATTCAGCTTTTGGTGTGCCGCCGGTCATCGACGTGGTGCGCCTGCCAGGGCACAGCAGCGTGCGCACCTTGATTGACAATCATGAATTGCGCGAGCGTCTGACAAAACTAAAGCAAGGCCCGCAGGAGTTCTTCCGGGTAGATGTCGGCGAAGGAGTGCAACTGGATGGTTGGATGATCAAGCCGCCTGACTTCGATCCTAATAAACGCTACCCGGTGCTCTTCTATGTGTACGGCGAGCCGGCCGGTCAGACGGTCCTCGATTCATGGGGCGGCTTCAACTTCACCTGGCACCGGATGCTCGCGCAACAGGGTTACCTCGTCATGAGCGTAGATAATCGCGGCACTCCGGCGCCGCGGGGCCGCGCCTGGCGTAAGAGCATCTATCGCAAGATGGGAATTATCAGTTCACAAGACCAGGCCAACGCGGTGAAAGCCATCAGCAAGTGGCCATTCGTTGATGCGACGCGTGTCGGCATCTGGGGCTGGAGCGGCGGAGGCTCATCGACACTTAACGCGATGTTCCGTTATCCCGATGTCTATCTTACGGGAATGTCGGTGGCTCCCGTGCCGGACATTCGCTTCTATGACACGATTTATCAGGAACGCTACTGCGCGCTGCCGCAGGAACATCCCGACGAATATAAAGCGAGTTCGCCGGTCACCTTTGCGAATAATTTGAAAGGGAATCTGCTCGTCGTTCACGGATCAGGTGACGACAACGTTCATTACCAGGGAACGGAAGAGCTGATGAATGCGCTGATAGCCGCAAACAAAGATTTCCGGATTATGGTCTATCCGAATCGTTCCCACGGAATCTATGAAGGCGCCGGCACGCGCCGCCACTTGTATACTCTGTTGACGCGTTACTTAAACGAAAAGCTTCCGCCCGGCCCGCGCTAACTGATTAGGCGGTTGACGTTAATACGCCGTGTTGGACGCACGTAGGCAGTACGCATAAAGCTGCGTTCAGCCGCAGCACTCCAAAAATGAGCCGCTTCCTTCGCGCTCTCTCGCTTCTGCTCCTGGCGTCCCTGGGCGTCATGGGTCAGCAGGACTTGACCCGCTACGTCGATCCATTCATCGGCACCGGTGGACATGGGCACACTTACCCTGGCGCAACCATGCCTTTCGGGATGGTGCAGCTAAGCCCGGATACGAGGCTGACCGGCTGGGATGGATGCTCGGGATATCATTACTCAGACCACGTCATCTACGGCTTTAGTCATACACATCTGAGCGGCACGGGCATCTCTGATTACGGCGACATTCTGTTGATGCCGACAGTCGGTCAAGTTTCTCTCCAGGCGACGGCCGACGATAAGAGCCGGCGCGGATACGCCACCGGCTTCAGCCACCAACGTGAAGTTGCTCGAGCGGGCTATTACGGGGTGACGCTCGACAACGAGATTTTGGTTGAGCTGACAGCGACTCGGCGAGCGGGCTTTCATCGATATACGTACCCGTGGTCTGCGCAGGCGAACATCATTCTCGATCTCACCCACCGCGATCGAGTACTCGACTCATATCTGAGAATTACCGGGGGCAAGACGTTTGTTGGCTGGCGCCGATCGCGAGCCTGGGCCAAAGACCAAATCGTTTACTTTGCCGGCGAGCTTTCGCGGGGGTTCGACGGTTGGGGTATCGCGAAAGATGACGGCGCCCCGCAGCCCATCCAGGAAGCCACCGGTACAAACGTCAAAGCGTACTTCACATTTGCAGCCGGCGGCCCGCCCGTGCTCGTGAAAGTAGGTATCTCGGCCGTCAGCATCCAGGGTGCCCAAAAAAATCTGCGCGCAGAAATTCCGGACTGGGATTTCTCGAAAGTGAGAGAAGACGCCGATCGCGCCTGGCAGAAAGAGCTGAACAAGATCCAGGCCAACGGCGGAAGCGAGGCCCAACTAAAGACGTTCTACACCGCGCTCTACCATTCGATGCTGGCGCCGAATCTCTTCATGGATGTTGACGGCCAATATCGCGGTCGCGATTTTCAGAATCACACCACACGCGGGTTTGAGAATTACTCGGTCTTCTCGCTTTGGGACACTTTTCGCGCGGCGCATCCGCTTTACACCATCATCGATCAAAGGCGCACGCGTGACTTCATCAATACCTTTCTCGTGCAATACCAGCAAGGCGGCAGGCTGCCGGTTTGGGAACTCGCCGCCAACGAAACGGACACGATGATTGGTTATCACGCCGTGCCGGTGATTGCTGACGCGGCCGCCAAAGGCATCGCCGGTTTTGATCTTAAACTGGCTTTCGAAGCGATGAAGCACAGCGCCGAACAGAACCAGAATGGTCTGCGTGCTTATAAGAGCCGCGGCTACATCGAACTGGAAGACGAAAAAGAGTCGGTTTCGAAAACG
>JBIOZK010000014.1:0-43532 GCA_044870975.1 Pyrinomonadaceae bacterium | reverse complement strand
GCGAAATCATTTTGAAATCCCTAACGATAATTTTGCCGGCGCCTACAACGCCAGAGCAAGCAAACTTCAAAACCTGATCTTTTCCACGAATGGTATTCGCGCCACCGGGAATGTCGAAAAAGACTTTGAACGGTATCGAAAGCGAAAGAGACCAACCGTTACCTGGCCGTGGGAAAACCTGGAGGCAGCACTTCGAGATTGGTGATTGACGGAGGTCCCCCGGGCTTGGGATTCGAATCGTGGCTGACGACTGCTATCTCTGAATCGTAAATGAGCGAAAACAACAACCTCAAATTCTCGACAGTCCCAACGGTCGCCCCAGCGGTCCACGACATTCGTTTGCTCGTACTCGATCTTGACGGCACGATTGTGGACCGATCGGAGCACATCAGGGATTCCGTCGTGCAGGCCATAGATTTAGTCAAACGCCGTGGAGTTGCGGTCGCGATCGCCACCGGCCGACGATATCAGCCCTCGCTGCCCGCGTATGATTTCATCGGTTCAACTCTGCCCTTAATCTGTTATGAGGGAGGCCTAATCCGTGAACGCAATACTGGATTCACGCATCAACACTGGCCCTTGGGACCGCCGGTGTTATCACAAATTCTCGATCATACTGAGCGCCTAAGCCTGGATGGCCGCCTGTCCGTTCACTTTTATATCGAGGACGATTTGTATGTTTCGAATTTGAATGACGCATCGTGCAAATTCTTTGAAGGCTCAACCGTTGTCCCAATTGTCGTGAGTGATCTGCGGCCATTGCTAAATCGAGCGCCTACAAAAGTGATGGTGCTCAGCGATGATGTCGGGATCATTACCAGCCTCTCTACCCAACTGAACAATTCGGACAGCCGAACCCGGATAAGGGAGTACAAATCTTCGATAACCTTGCTCGAGGCGTTCCATCCCACCGCCAACAAACGATTGGCGGTCAGGTATCTGGCTGAGGAGATCATGGCACTCCGGCCGGAAAATGTGATGGCGATTGGCGACGACTTTAGCGATATCGAGATGCTCGAATATGCCGGGATAGGGGTCGCGATGGAAAATGCACCCGAGGCCGTCAAGGCCCGCGCAGATTGGGTCACTACAACGATCGAAGAAGATGGAGTGGCCCGGGCACTCGAAAGGTGGATTCTTCGTGACAAATCTACTGCCGTGGCAGACGTTAGTCTGTGATCCCAACCATAAACACACAGACTGAAGTCGGTGTCACCGCCCCGGTGATGTCGCGTGGTTATTCGGTCAAGAGTCCTTCAGAAATGAGCAAGTCAACTGTGGCTCGCATGTATTTTGAGTTAGTTCGATCCCTGGCGTTCAAGTTCCACCAGAGCGCGGTCTGTTGATTCGTATTGTCTTTCGTCATGTATGGGAGATTGTCCGAATGACAACTAATTCCATTTGCAATTCTCATGAAATTGAACCACACATCGTCATTCGTCGGGCACGTTCGCTTAATCAGGTCATGATCGAACATGATGTTTCTAGTCTTGTGGAAAAACGAAGGATGGTAAGCCACCCCACCTTTGCCAAGATGGAAATTGTATAAGTAGTTGGAAATCGGTCGAACGAAGCTCTCATAATTCAGCCCCCGAAGATCACCAGCAAGTCTCAGCGTTAATGCCCAATTGCTTGAACAGCACTTGTACCTGTTGAAGTCGCCAACAATTTTCTCCACCAGCGTCGTGGTATACACCGTATCGTCATCAATCGTGATGATTAGGCAATTCTCGTCAAATTTCTCCTCAAGCAATGGCAGCAACTTACGAAAGGGTCCTGTGTTCTCGCACCAGCGTAGTTCAAACAACTGATTCGATTCCATGAACTCTGAAAGCTCCGGACCAACGTTTCGGTTTGTGAAACCTCGATCGAATAGGTAAGGGGGCTCCGAAAGGAAGACAAAACACTTGTCAGGCAATTGTGTTTGAGCAGCCACGCTTTGCAACGTTTCAACGACTATCCCTTCATTTTGCTTTATGGTGGTAAGCGACACATAGACGTTCATATGGATTCTCGTATTCACCAGTAGTGCAAGGTGATCGCCTCAGATAGGTTCTGCTCGCATCGCCACGTCAGGGTTCCAACACTCCGCAACAATCTGCGCGTATTCGTCGAAGGCTGCAGGTTAACACGCGAAATTGATGCCGAGAAAGATCTTCACCTGCTTCCGCAAATAATAGTTTGAGGCTATCCAAGAAAATCAAGTAAGCTGCGCGCACACCACGGTTTTGATTTTAGTTAGTTCGTAGGAGGGGGTCTCTAAGCTATGCGGTATCGCTTCTTCACCGCTCGCAAGCCGGCGTTGGCCGTTTGCTTGCTCTTGATTGCACTCTGGGCGCCGGGATCGCAGTCCGCCAGACGGACAGCCGGGGATTCCGCGGCGATTCGCATCAACGGCAAGGATGTTTCCACTTTTCTTACTGCTGGACTCGGTGAGCCCTTACAACCAAAGCCGAAAGCACCTTATCGGCTGGATAGTCCGCGTCTAATGGCGCTGGATCGTAAGGTGAAAGCTGGAAACCGCGCGGCCATCAAACAATTCTGGGAAGAAGTTCAGGGCAAGACACCGCTGGTCGAACCGGTTCCCGGTGATGACCAGCTCCGCCGCGTAACCTTTCTCTGGCGAGGAAGAGCTGAAGCCAGCGAGGTCAGCCTTGAGGCGACGATCCTGCCTGATTCAGAGGCGCCGCTACTGCGTTTGCGGAACACAGACGTCTGGTTTTTAACCGATCGGTTGCCAGCAACCTCGCGCTTCCTCTATAACTTTGCACGGCCCGGAAAAAGACAGATTTACGATCCGTTAAATCCGCGGAGATTCACATCGTCCTCGTACGTGGAACTCCCAGCCGCGCCCGCGCAGCCCTGGATCGTGACGCAGCCTGATGTTCCGAAAGGTGCACTCTCGCACGAGAAGCTCAGAAGTGAAAAACTGAAGGAAGAAAGACCGGTGGCCATCTACACGCCTCCGGGCTATGACCCAAAGAACGGCTCGTACGGTTTACTGGTTCTTTTTGACGGCCAGGATTGTCGGGGACACATACCCATACCGACGATTCTGGACAATCTGCTGGCCGCGAAAAAGATTCGCCCGGTGGTGGCGATCCTGGTGGATAACCTGAATGCAGAGACGCGCGATCGCGACCTTGAATGTCATGCACCATTCACTGACTTCGTGGCCAAGGAACTGGTTCCCTGGGCGCGCCAGCGTTATCGTTTTAGTGCTGAACCCGAGCGAGCTATTGTGGGGGGAGTGAGTCTCGGTGGTCTCACCGCCGCCTATTGTGCGCTCCGTTATCCGGAAGTTTTCGGCAACGTCCTGTCACTGTCGGGCGCGTTCGGTTATTTTCCGGGCTGGGAGGATCAGGGAGTGACCGATTTTTCTCCATTCGGTTGGTTGGTTCGACAGTTCGTGACGACACGTAAACTACCCGTCAAATTCTATCTGGAAGCGGGATTGTTCGAGAACGATTGTGCGGACCCCCTGCTATCTCAGAACCGTCGCCTGCGCGATGTCTTAGAAGCCAAAGGATACTCGGTCGTTTATTCCGAGTTTGCCGGAGGTCATGAGTTTCTTAGCTGGCGTGGCTCAGCGGCAGATGGACTGATCGCACTCGCGGGTCGAGACCCGTGAGTCTCTTGTTTCTCATACTGCGGCTGGCCGGGTCCAACACTCCTCGACGATCTGCGCATATTCGTCTCGCATCACTCCTTTGACCCTCGAAATCTGTTGGGGATGTAAGCGATAGTGCACCTCGACCGTCGGCAAATTGTGGATTTTCAGACGCGCGAAGAGAACTTTCAACCAGAGGCCAAGATCCTGGGCCACACGATAATTAGGATAGCCGCCCAGATCAATCACTTCACTACGACGCAACATTACGCTGGGGTGATTGAGAAAAAAGATTTCCGAGGTGACCCGTTGGTGGTTGAGGTAGTCTTCCGTGATCTGCTCCGGATGGTTGGTTGGCTTAAAGACTGGCTGATCGGTTTCCCAGTCGATCGCCTGTATTTGAGTGCCAAGTACAGTCACATCTGAATGGGCCTGCATATAGGCAAACTGCCGCTCCAGCCGTGTCGGCAGCATCTTGTCATCCGAGTCCATGCGCGCTACGAGGTTCGCCCGACACTGCCGCAACCCCAAATTGAGAGCCGAAGCAATACCCTGATTTTCTTCGAGTCGGATGAGGACAACCCGGGGGTCTGTGGCGATGCGGTCAATTTCAGCGATTGTTTCAGGTGCTCTAGATCCATCGTCCACCAACAGCAACTCCCATTCGCGAAAAGTTTGAGCCCGCATCGACTCCCAACACTCGGTGAGGTATGACGGCTGAGTATCGAAGACGGGCATCAAGATCGAGACTTCGCATCGGAGAGCTGCTGAGAAGCCCGCGCTATGATGAGCGGCATGATTTCGCCCGTGGTGTTTCTTAACCGCCGCCCGGCGCGCTTTGACTCCCAACTCGAGGCGCGTGCGCGCCTCATCCAACTGGCGAAGTAATGCGAGCAGTTCGGCATCGTCACGCGCGTACAAAGGGACACTCCCACAGTTGTATCTCAGCCCGGCCAGGTCTCGGGCGATCACGGGCAAACCGGTGGCCATCGCCTCAAGTGCTGTGTAGGAGCCGGTTTCACCCTGCGCAAAATCTGTGGGAATCAGCACCGCGTCCAGCTCTCGCAGAGCCGATGGCATCTCGCCCGGCGTAATGTCGCCTGAAAATTCCACCCAGGGTAAATCTGTAACTTTCCTTTTCAGAAACTGCTGATAGCCGGTATCGAGTCCGTGCCCGATGAATCGAAGCCGCCACGAGCCCGGCTCCCACGCCAGCATCGCTGCAATGAAAGAGCGCGGAACTTTATCCTCGTGCAGACGGCCCACGATGCCGCAGACGAGACCAACATGCTTCGTTTTCGTGGGATGAAACTCGCGAGTGTCAATCTCCAAAGGCAAAACCTTGAGCGGCAACTGCCGCCAGTTCGGATGAATTTCAGGCGAGTCAAAATTCGAGAACACCATAGCCGGCGTCAGATGTCGCGGGGGCGGCTCTCGCAGTGAATTCGTGCAATGCAGGATCCAGACTTGAGGACATCTCGAACTGATGCCGTTCTCAGCAGATGGCTCATGATGTACAAGCAAATCCGGCTGCAGCGCCTCAATCAGACTCGGCAATTGCGACCGCTCTAATTCGGAATGGACTGCTGCGCCCGCGAACTTAAACGGCCCGCGCGCGCCGGGCGTCAGGATATGCGTATCCCAGCGTTCGGCTTCATGCGAACACCAGACGTCGAGCATGCGTTGAGCCCCGCCCACGGTCAGGTCCCACGGCAAGAGGTGGATCAACCGCGGACGGCCGTCTCGTGGCCACAGTTTTGCCGGATCCTCTATCGACCTTGCCATTCACCTCTCCGTCTCAACGTTTTGCGCCAAACTCGATCCGGGTGCAGAGTCTATTCGCCCACCGTTCTTCGACCGGCACCTCCGTAAAATCGGCATTTTCCACTCCGCGCAGACCGCCGTTCGGACCATAGACGACTGAGCGTATGGCTTCTACCCATCTGTCGATCAGTGGCCTCAGCAAGGTTTCATATTTTTTCCAAATTGGCCAGGAGTCATGGAATTCGATTAGTTCTGACCATAAACCGTATAGCTGCGCCCGCTCGTTGGTCGTCAGCCAAACCGGCATGGCGTTAGGGAATACTTCCAAACCATGATGCCCGCCAACCTGTTGATACAAGGTAGCGACCCTTTCACTGATCGACTCGGCGGTGGCCAAACCAAAGCCTTCCGTAATACTCGGTAACACCGTGCAGGCAGCGTTGCGCTTAGCGATGAGTAGCTCATCCTGAGTGAGCCACGGCAACCAGTGAATCGGAGCGTTGCAAGCCGGATTCGGCAGCTTTGCTGAATGCGCGGGTCGCTGCACCGCCACACAGGCGATGTTGTCCGCTCGCAGTCGTTCCGCAATCGCCGCGAAAAAGCCGAACCCCTTGTCGAGCGAAGGTCGGGCAGGAAAAAGAACATAGGGTGCCGGCACGGTTTTCAACTTTTCGAGAGTCGAACCGTGAATCATTCTGTGCTGCGAATCGCCGGCGGCTACCGGAAGACATCCCATGGATTCGACCGTCAGCACTCGATTTTCAGCCGCAGCGATGATCAGCGCCTTCTGCAATTTCTTGAGTCGATCAGGCCATTCGAACTCTCGTGCATCTTTCAGAACGCCCCTGCTGGTTACGACGATATCGGCCATCATCACGGCCGACGAGAGTAGGGAGTTGGACGGAAGCCGCCGGCGCTGATCTTTTGAAAGGTCGCTGATCGGCGGATCATAAAGACTGTGAAGCCAAAAGACTGAAGGCCCTCCGGATCGATCTCCGTTTCGCAGGATAATGGGAATTGCGCCTTCGAGACTGTGAGCAATAACCGCATCAGAGCCTCCGTTGGTCCTAATCTGTTCGACCGCCTCGAGGGCAGCTCGAGAAAACTCGCTGCATTGCACCACTCGCGGAGCTAGAAGTTGCTCGGCTCGCATTTTCAAGAGCCTCGGCTTTAGCAAGGGGGACAAGTCCTCCCCGGAAGGAACCTCGACACAATCCGGTAAGAGAACTCGAGTTTTGATGTTCAGCTCAGTCAACTGGTCAGCCAGGCGTCGAATTGCGTACGCCGTGCCGCCCAGAGTGTGGAACGGGTGCAACTCCCAGGAGATCATGATCACTGATTTCACAATCACCTCGTCACGATACGATCGCCAATACCTGCCAGTCCTTGAAACCAATCAACGCAGGGGACCTGAAATATTGCCAGGCAATTCTATTAACTTGAATTGCCTGATCTTAGCATGACGCGCAATCGGTTCTTAACCAGCGCCGACTGCCCCACTTCCGGGTTTAGCAATAACTGCATGCCCACCCATTGAGCAAGATACCTGATGTGTGGCAACCTGTGAGGGCTGACTGGCTTGAACGCACTTCGAACTTCTTTTACTTAAGTCCACGATGACCGAGGCTGAGAAACTGTCGACCAACTACTCCGATGAGGACGTCACATTTTTCGCTTTGGTTTACAAAGACTACGACGCCACGGCGGCCTGTCTGAAAGACCTGCGCAAACATTATTTTTCGAGCCGCGTTATCTTACGGTCTGACGGCGACGAGGACCCCCGCTTTCCGCTGCTGGCCAGCAGGCATCGGGTCGACTTTCATGGAGAATTGCGATTATTCGGCATTGAAAATGGTGGCGCCGTCATCGAGCGCATGTTAGAACTTTTCCTTGAAAGACCAACTCGATATTTGCTCAAAATCGATCCCGACACCGTGATTCATCGGCGCTTCAAATATCTGCCGGTTCGCAGCGGCGTGTTTGGAACGTTGCAATGTGAAGTGGAGACCCCGTCGGTTCAGGGCGGGTGCATGGGGTTTTCTCGCGATTCGGCCGACCAAATACTGCAATCGCGAATGTTGAGAGATGTGCGCTTGAAGGAGCCTGGCAAGTTCATCAACGATTCACCTTACTTCTTTCGCATGGCCGATCGGGCCCGGCGTTGTGGGTTAGCGAGCTTTGACTGGATCGTCCCATGGATCGCCGGCGAACTGGGAATCTCCGTATTTCGTTTTGACGAAGTCAACTGCGGCTGGCAGCAACCGCCACCAAATCCGGAAGGCCTTTATGCCGTAAGCCACCCGCGCGCGCCAATTCACTCATTGATTCATTGAATCATTTATTCATTGTTTCATTTTGCGTTTTTCAATGAGCCAATGAATCAATGAGCCAATGAATCAATCGTCAAGTAACTATGAGTCTCCTGATCCGCCGGCGTCCCCAGGCGCCGAGTTGTCTGCTGACCCGAAACGCAGTGCGATAGCCGTCCTCGAGTGGCGAGCGTGGGATGGTTTCCTGCTGAGTCACGTTCTCGGAAAAAAAGCAGTGCGGATTGAGACTGATCCCTTCCGCGAGTTCCCATCCGCCCAACTCGATTTCCTTTGCGACTCATTTACGACGGTTTGTTTTCAAATCAACCTGTCAGTCCGTAATCGATTGCCGCTGCGAATCGGCGACCTTACTAATCGCCTCGTAAAGCGAGGCGTGTACGTCGTCAACGGGCTCGTCCAGGATATTCGCAAGTCGACCCTGCACGCTCACCTTGAAATCATTGGACTGCCCTCGGCAAAGGCCACGCCATCCGGTTCCGCGGACGAAGTACTTTTCGTGAAGACCAACCTGAACTATGGCGGCGAATTGGAAAGGTGGGTGCCGGCTGGGGATATCGCCGCCGGTGGTCTTGAGCATCTGGTGTCGAATGACCTCGGCGCCTATCAATACCAGACCGTCGCACGCGGAATGATTGAAGAACGCATCTGGACCGACCAGTCCATCGTGGTTGAGAAGTACGTGACTAACGACGAGGACTCGTTCTATCGCGTCTACTTCTCGGGCGAACAAATCATCATCGTCAAAGCTTTCGCGCAGGGCATTATCAAAAAGCTTTCGGGCGATCCGCGTGACACGAACTTTGTCACGGACCTCGAGGCGATCAAAACGGGCACGGACGGTCTGCCGATCAGCGAGAAACTGAAAAACATCGTCGCCACGTTTGTCGAGCTCACGCCGGTCGAGTTCGGTTGCATCGACATCGTGCACGACGGCCGCGACCATCATTACATTATCGACCTTAACCTGACACCTTATGCGGGAAAGAGGAAGCACGATCCGTTTTTAACGAACTTCCTGCGAATGGGTATTACTGATCCAACGCGGCGCAAGCCAGAGATATTTCTCGATTCGCCCTTGGCGAAATTTACCGGCGCGTGTCTGGATTACATGGCGGATTAGGATCAATGAAACTCTCAATAGCGCTGGGCACTTATAACGGCGCTGCTTATCTAAAAGAGCAGCTCGAGAGTTTTGCTGCCCAGACACGGACACCGGATGAGTTGGTTATTTCGGACGATCAGTCGACTGACGATACGCTCAGGTTGATCGAAGAGTTTGCGGCCACCGCCAGTTTTCCGGTGCGGCTTTCAGTCAACGAATCGAACCTGGGCACCCCTAAGAACTTTGAAAAAGCCATAAGTCATTGCCGCAGCGATGTGATTCTGCTGAGCGATCAGGATGACGTCTGGCACAGCGACAAGCTCGAATCAGTCGAGCGCATTTTTGAGGCAAAGCCTCAGCTCTTACTGGTCTTCTCGGACGCCGAGCTCGTTGATGAAACGCTCACGCCTTTTGCCGAGACATTGTTTGAACGGCTTGGTTTCGACAGTCGAAAGCAAAGACTGGTAAAAAGCGGCCAGGCGCTTAGTGTTCAGCTGCGCGAGAACCTGGTTTGCGGCTGTACGGTGGCATTCCGCGCAAACCTTAAGGAACTGGTCTTGCCGATTTCCGGCGATGGTCCGTTGGTCCACGATGGATGGATTGTGTTACTTATTGCGGCCGTCGGGGAAATCGATTTCATTGCCCGGCCGCTCATGAAGTACCGGCAACACTCGGCCCAACAGTCTCGCCTGAGCAAGACCAGTACCTGGCATGAGATCATGACTTCTCGCGAAATCGATAGCGCTGGTCGCGTAAGGCAGGCCAATCAGATCAACGAAGCATTTGAACGCCTTGCAGCGTACGGCCTCAGCCAGGGTAAGGAGAGGCTATTGCGCGAAAAACTATTGTTTTTGCATGAAAGAGCTCGCCTGCCGGTCCCGAAATTTTAGCGTGGACGTTCAGTAGGAAGGAAGTCGTGAACCCTGGCTAACATCGCTTCTCCCAAGGTCGTGGTGTCCGGCACTGGAACTTCAAACGGCGGCGAGACCCGGCCCATTATCCGGCGGCGACAAGAAGCACAGCCCCGAGTTTCGTTTATGGCCGCTCACCATCACGCACCCCTTATCCGGGTAGTCCGCGTGATCGTGGGCCCTGGCAAAATCAGGACGCGCATAGCGAGCCGTAAAGCTCAGGCGAGGCAGCGCGGTGGAATTGGATGGCGAATTGTGAAGCAGGTCATCAAACAACATGAAGTGTCCGGCGGGCATGAACAATCGACGATAGGATCAGATTCGCGTGGTACTGCCGCGCGGGTGAATGTACTCCAGTAGTTGCTGTCAGGCGGGACCGGCAAATGCTCTCGCGTCTCAATGTGACTGCCGGTGATGACCCGCATTGCGCCGTTCTCCGGGGTCGCATCGTCGACAGCCAGCCACATGGTCACGAACCCTCCTGCGACTCCCCAAAAATAGGACTCCTGATGCCATGGGATCTCAAGCCCATGCGGCGGCTTCTCGAAGAACTGCGTCCTGAACAACATCACGTCGTTACCGAGGATTTGCATGATAGGGCGAAGTATTTGCGGAAGAGTGCACAGCTCATAAACGAGCCGGCGGTCAAGGTGTCGATCAAATGCGAGCCGCTGTTCCGGCTGAAGCGCTTGATGGCAGGGTGCGGTCGATGGGTGCGAGAGCACATTCCTTAAGGCGACCCTAATCGCTTCAGCGCGCTCGGCCGAATAAAGTTGAAAATCGGTGAGCAAGCCCTCGCGTTGGAATCTCTGCAATTCCAGTTGGCTCAGAGATCGTACAGGTACATGGTTCTCGTGGCGCATCACCGGGAATCAATGCTCCTGCTGGCCGGCCGGCAAACGTCGTGACCGAACGAGAAGACTAAGCTGGGCCCACCCGTCAACGAAAGGTCTTAGATTCATCCAGCAAATGTCGAAGCGGGATCGGACGAGCGCGATCAGCGGATCGGGAGCCCAGTGGGTCACCGGAACTTTTCGCGGCACACCGTGCTCATCGAACATCACGTTGCTGTTGTGAATCTTCTCTTGCGACTCTTCGACAACGGTCACCAGGATCATCATCGAGCCGTCGGGATGCAATGCGCTATCAAGGGTGGCGAGTGCCTCGGGCAACAGTTTGAATGGGATATGTACCAGGACGTAGGAAAACCAAATTCCGTCGAACTGCTCTTTGAGATCCGCCAGATCCAGGAGGCTCATCTTAATCGTACGTGCCTCCGGGCACTGTTCCCGGCACAGCCGCAAGGCTTGCTCGCTGACATCAAGCCCGGTCACTCGGTATCCGAGATCGAGCAACTGCCTCGTGTCTCTTCCCGAATTACACCCTACATCAAGAACTGATCCGCCGGGCTTGACGGCCGCCGTGAACCGTCGCCATTCCTCACTCTGCAAGTCGTCGCGTTCGTTCCAGAAGCGGGCGTAGTCTGACCAACCATCGTCATAGACCTTGGTCACCGCCGCGAGAAAGGCTTTGTCATCCGGAAATGAATGGCTACGCTTCATCCCAGCTTTGCCTGCAAAATGGTTCTTTCGTAATGTCAGCCCGGGAGCGGTAGCCACCGGGCGCGCCTCTTAAGCGGGGTACTTTAACCGGTCTCGCCGACTCTTGTCAGATCAAAATAATCCACTGCCTTTGCTGCCTCAGGCAGTTCGCCCGGTTGCAGAGGTTGATCGATTATTTCGACTTGAAAGCTTTCTTCCAGGGGCGCATTCCAAATTCGCGTAGACAGGTTGACCTTAAAGATGCGGAAGGCCTTGATGTCTTCTTTGGTCGTCTGCTCTGTCTCGAGGCGGTCGGACAGATCGTAGAATTCTCGCGGCACAAAGTCTGGCCGTAGATTAATGTTGGCAGTCTTTTCACCGTCGCTGACCCACCATTCGTACTTCATCTGGCTGTTGCACTTCATTTCGCAGTTTTCGCCGACGACGACTTGATAGCGATCGCGACCGGGGGCTCCCGTCACGTACTCGATGGTGTCTTTAACGCCAGGACCGGGATGACCGGTGACGATATAAAGATTGTCGCGCGACCAGAGATCGTCCTGTGAGAGAGCCTGGGCGGCTGCCTGCATTGCCCGGAAACCCACCGCCGTACCCCACCAAAGTGATCCCGGATGCTGGCAGATGGCGCCGTCATAATCCAATTCCAAAACTTCGCCTTGATCCTTGATTCGAATTTTGACGCCTTCGGCGGCCTTGAGTGCGTTGTCGGACATCAGCTTTCCTCCCTTTGCTCGTTTTTCGTGTTCGCTAACAAATCCGCGGCAATTGTTCGCCGACGAGCATGTCGACGATGCGGCGCCCGCCGAAGACGGTCTGCATTACGACACGGCCGGCGCGACCGTCGGTCACTTCCCCAATATTCGCGGCGCCCTGGCCCAGCGGATGCGATTTGAGTGCGGCCAGAGCGCGTTCCGCATCTGCGCGCGGCACCACGCAAACGAGTTTGCCTTCATTCGCCAGATAGAGCGGATCCAGCCCGAGGATCTCGCAGAAGCCTTTCACTTCGCTGCGAATCGGCGTGCGATTTTCATAGATTTCAATTCCCACTTGCGAAGCTTCGGCGATTTCGTTCAACACGGTGGCCAATCCGCCTCGCGTGGCATCGCGCAGAAAGCGCGTCGCCGGCACGGCCGACAACAGAGCATCGATCAGACCATGAAGCGAGGCACAATCGCTTTCGATTGGCGTAGTCAGCTGCATGTCTCCGCGAGCGTTCAGGATCGCGGCGCCATGATCGCCCAATAAACCATTGACGAGGATCGCATCGCCCGGTTGTGCTTTGTCGACACCGAGGTCCACGCCGGCGCGAATGACACCTACACCGGCGGTGTTAATGAATAACTTGTCACAGGCCCCTCGTTCGACAACCTTCGTATCTCCCGTGACCACTCTGATTCCGGCTTCGCGGGCGGTCTCTGCCATGGTGCGCGCGACCATGCGCATCGTCTCGACCGGCAGACCTTCTTCGATGATCACGGAGCAAGACAGGTAAAGCGGAATCGCACCGCCCACGGCCAGGTCGTTAACCGTGCCGCAGATGGCGAGCTTCCCAATGTTGCCACCAGGGAAATCGAGCGGTTGGACCACGTAGGAATCGGTGGTGAAAGCAAGTCGGTCGCCGAGCGCAACCATTTCCGCCAGACTGAGCCGTGCCTGGTCTTCCAGCGGCGATTCGTTTTCGTTGTCAAAGGCGCCGAGAAAAATGTCGTCGATCAGGTCGTGCATGGCCTTGCCGCCACCACCGTGCGCCAGCGTGATCGTGGACACCTTTACTTTGCCGCGGTGTCTGGGTTTGCCGTTCTTGGCGGCGACCTCCATGACGGTGCTCATGCGACCTCCTCGACTAATTCCCTGGTCTCGTGAATTTTCTCGATGTCACCGTATTGATAGTAAGCGGCGCACGCCCCTTCCGACGACACCATCAACGCGCCCAAAGGCGTCTCAGGCGTACACTCTCGCCCAAAGACTTTGCAGTCCCAGGGCTTGATCACACCCTTCAGCACTTCGCCGCACTGACATGATTTCGGATCGGCAATCTTGAGCGCGGGCACAGAGAATCTGCGTTCCGCATCGAACTCCGCGTACTCTTTGGTGATGCGAACTCCCGAGTGATCGATCGAACCGAGACCGCGCCATTCAAAGAATTCCCTCAATTCAAAAACCTTGCCGATCGCATCCAGGGCCACAGTATTACCACCGTCGGGAACCACGCGTTTGTATTGGTTTTCGATCTCACAGCGGCCGTCGGCGATCTGTTTAAGCACCATCCAGAGGCCATGAAGGATATCGAGCGGTTCAAAGCCGGCGATCACCAGCGGCTTCTTGTAGTGCTCGGCGATAAAACGGTACGAGGTGTTGCCGATCACCATGCTGACGTGGCCCGGACCGAGAAACCCATCCAATTGGAGATCAGGCGAATCCAGAATCGCCTTAATCGTCGGAATGATCGTGATGTGGTTACAAAACAGCGTGAAGTTCTTGATGCCTTCCTGCTTGGCTCTTAAAACGGTGAGCGCAGTGCTCGGCATGGTCGTTTCAAATCCCAGCGCGAAAAAGCAGACTTGCCGGTCCGGGTTCGCTTTGGCGATTTGCAGAGAATCAAGCGGCGAATAGACCATGCGCACGTCAGCGCCGTTGGCTTTGGCCTGCAACAGACTCTCTTTCGATCCGGGCACGCGCATCGCGTCGCCGAACGTGGTGAAGATCATGCCCGGCATATGGGCCAGGGCCACGCAATCGTCCACGCGACCCATGGGCAGAACGCAAACCGGACAGCCGGGGCCGTGGATCAACTCGATGCCCTTCGGCAACATCGTCTCGACGCCGTAGCGGAAGATCGCGTGCGTGTGACCGCCGCAGACTTCCATGATGTAAATCGGATCGGCACTGGCGCGCTCCGATTGAATTTGGGGCACAAGCACGCGGATTTCCTCAAGCAGGAAACGCGCCTTCTCAGGATCTCGGAATTCGTCGACGTATTTCATGTTGCCTTCTTTCCTTTTTGGTAAAGCGATTCAGCCCATAACGGCCAATGAACCGCGGTCATCTGCCAGTAGGGTGTGAACCAGGTCCCAAAGAATGTGATAGATGATCACATGACATTCCTGCACGCGATGAATGCTGTCGGTTTCAACCACCAGGCAGTGATCCAAACCGATCTTCAACATCTCGCCACCGTCCATTCCGGCCAGGCCGACGGTAGTCACACCCATTTCCTTCGCCTTAATAAAAGCCCTCGCGAGATTGTCCGAGTTTCCGCTGGTCGAGAGACCAATCAAGCCGTCGCCGACGCGTGCCTGCGCGATCAACTGGCGGACAAATACGTGCTGGAAACCGACGTCGTTAGCCACGGCCGACATCATCGTCCGGTCAGCCGTAAGATCGATTGCTGTCAGCGCGACGCGGCCGGCCGTGACCGGATGCAGAAACTCGACGGCGACGTGCGCTGCGTCACAACTCGAGCCACCGTTGCCCATCGAAAACAGGCGGCCGTTTCCGCGATAGACATCGGCGATTGCTCCCGCGGCGGCCACAACTTTCTGTCCGTTTCGTGCAAAGAACGCGTCGATTACCTCTTGATGATGTGCTGACTTTTGCTTGACTGACTCGAGCAGCGCGGAATTCATCGACGCAGGATCCTGCTTCCTGCCATGCAGGAATGGATACAACCCTTCGAGGTTTGGATTCTCCGTCGGATTCATGATCTTGTCGTGGCAGACGCCTCTCGCGCCGCCACTTCATTACCGCTCGCGATTAGGTTTGGCCCACAAGCTCCAACTTCGGCGTGGTCGCAACGCTGACCGGCGCATTCGCCGCCGATTCCTTCATCGCGAGCAACTCAGCCTGAACTTCGCCAAGTTCGCGCAGCACCTTCAAGGTCGCCTCGGCCTCTCCTTCGTTGATCAGGCTCATGGCAAACCCGACGTGTATCAGGGCCCAGTGACCGACACATTTCTCCAGCGGGAAATAATCGTCCACCACACATTCCAGACTCACCTCCCGCTGAACGCCGCTAACGTCGACGAGGGCCATCTGTTTGTTGACATCGGTGATTCTTACGATCTGACCAGGGATTCCAAGACACATTGCTCACTCCTTCTGTTGGTTCACGCGTAGATGGGCAAGCCGTCCCGCCCGCAAGTCACGCGCAAGATGCGCATGCCACTTCTGCTTGATTCGAATTTTCCAAATGACGCGCTGCGGCGATCGCAGCCTGTCCCAACGCTAATCCTCCGTCGTTGGTCGGGACCTTCGCGTGCGAGAGACAAATTAGTCCATCTAACTTAAGCAACCGCGCCACTTCTTCAAATAAGAGCTTGTTCTGAAAGCAACCGCCACTGAGCGCAACCGTGTCCACCGATTCTCCAGCTGCACCCGATTCTCGCAGGCATGCGATCATGTCGCGAATAGCTTTGGCGAGTCCGAAGTGAAAACGCGCGCCGATCCGAGCAATGGGACTTTGCTGGGCTAGATCTTCGAGTAGCGCTTCCCACATCGACGACGAGTCCAGGTAGCGCAGCCCGTCAGGTTGCTCGGTGATAGCGAAAGCGTACGGCGTCTCGTCGTCAGATAATTGATACGACTCAGCCAAGGCTTCTAATTCCATCGCGCCCTGACCTTCAAACAAAGCGCGGTCCGCACACAGCCCTAACGCCGCCGCCACGGCATCGAAGAGCCGGCCGCACGAACTGGCCAATGGTACATTCAATCCTGTCTCCAACATACGATCGATGGTGCGGAGAGGCTTGTTGGTCAGGTATCGATATAGTTCCAACGTGGAACACTTTTCGACGAAACGCGTCCAGCCCGGACCTGCCAGCAGATGCGCGTAGGTGTTGCGCCATGGTTCGCGGATAGCCTGGACGCCGCCCACCATCGCAACCGGTTTGAAAGCAGCCAGCCGCCGGTAGCCACGATAATCCGTCAGCAAAAACTCGCCGCCCCAAATCGTACCGTCTTCACCAAAACCCAGTCCGTCGATGGCGATGCCGATCACGGGCGGAGCATTCAGCGGGACACCGTTCTCGACCATGCAACTAGCGATATGCGCATAATGATGTTGGACTTCGATCACCGCTAGATCGTCCGCCGCGGCGCGTTCTTTCGCGAGTTTCGTAGAAAGATATTCCGGGTGCATGTCCGCAACCAGCAGACGCGGCTGATGATCGTAGATCCGCGAATAAAGTTGCAGGTTCTTTTGGTAGTCCTCGAACGTTGAAACATCCTCCAGGTCACCCTGATGCTGCGAGACAATTGCGGCCCCGTTCTTCACGACGCAGAAAGTAGATTTCAATTCACCACCAAAAGCCAGAAGGTCCGGTGCGCCTTCAAAGCCTGGCGGTAAGCGGACGGCACTGGGAGCATATCCGCGAGCACGCCTCATCAGCGTTGGTTTACCAGCGACGAGGCGGACAACCGAATCATCAATGCGGTTGGCGATCTCGCGATCGTGCATCAACATCGCGTCGGCAATATCGCGAAGACCTATCCTCGCCCGGTCAAGACTCGTGACCTGTGGCTCGTCAGAAATATTTCCACTGGTCATGACCAACGGCCGATCGGTTCCCCGCGTAATTAGTAAATGCAACGGCGTATAAGGCAGCATGAAACCAACCGTGTTAAGACCCGGTGCAATCCCCGCCGGCAATTTTTCCAGACCGTCTGCGGGCAGCAGAACGATGGGGGCTTCCGGACTTTGTAATAAGTCCGCTTCGGCGGAAGAAAGGTTGCAATACCGTCGGATCATTTCGACGTCTCTGGCCATCAGCGCGAACGGTTTGCCGTACCGATGCTTACGCTGGCGCAGACGCTGCACTGATTCCGCATTGGTGGCATCACACGCCAGGTGAAAACCGCCTAGTCCGCGGATGGCCAGTATCGATCCGCTCTTTAGCATTTCAATGGCGGCCTGCATCGCGGGAGTTGATCGCGGTGGCTCTGCCAACGCGTCTGAGTTCAATCTCTCCAGCCAAATCGTCGGCCCGCAGATGGCGCAGGCAATCGGTTGCGCGTGAAAGCGCCGATCGGCAGGCTGCATGTATTCGCTCTTACAATCTGCGCACATGGGAAAGTCCGCCATCGTCGTGTTCGCGCGATCGTAAGGGACCTCGTTCACGATTGAAAAGCGGGGTCCGCAGTGGGTGCAGTTTGCGAATGGATAACCGTAGCGCCGCTCGGTGGAATCGAGCACTTCCGCGCGGCAGGCCTGGCAAATCGCCGCATCGGGAGTGACGCGGGTGCAGTTCTCGCCGCTGACGCTCTCGGAAATGCGGAAATCCTCATAGTCGAGCAACGACAGCACCTGCGTCTCCACGGCTTCAATCTGTGACAGCGGCGGCGCCTCAGTGTGTAATCGCGTGAGGAACTGCGAGATGGCGCCGGAGTTCCCGGTGGTCCGGATCAAGACTCCGAAGCCGTCATTAAGAACTTCGCCAACCAGTCCTTCATCGCAGGCCAGACGCCAAACCGTCGGCCGGAAGCCAACCCCCTGGACTGTGCCGCGGACACGAATTTCGACGGTTTGCCGGTTCTCCATCATGCCGCTCGCGCTCCCAGAGCATCAATGCTGGCTTTCAGGCGACGCCCCACTCGGACTCTGCTCTCCTTAAGGTTCTCTAATAAAGGCACAATCAGCCGAACAACTTGCAACGGCGAATCCGGGGGCGTAAACACGACCCGGTAGATTGGTTCCTGAACCACACGGCGCAATCGGGAAATCACCAAATCAAATTGCGCCTCCAGGGTGTCCGCAAACCCAGGGTCGGGAATCTCGGTCAATGATATTTTATTTCGCGAATCGCTCACTCCTTGCATGTGTTGCCGCACGAGTTGGGTTTCATCGGACGTCGAATTCGTTACTTGCGATGCTGGTACTTTCCGGCCACCGTGAATAAATGCCACGCGGCTTTGCGCGGCTTCAGTGAGCGCGCGCACGAGCGCTATTTCACGGTTCACATCGCAGGCCCAACCGCCGTTGAAGTTTCTGCGGCTGGGATTCTTCAAGTCGAACACGAAAGCAGCAAAGAAAGGTAACCCGTAGCCGTTAGGAACGGTTCGGACCTTCAGACTCAGACCGTGTCGCTCGGCGCGTTGGACAATCTCGCGCACGTTGTCGGGCAGGCTCGTCGGGTCAACCAGACGCGACGAAGAACGGACCAATTCAAACGACCAGATGTCGCGTTCAATCAGTTCCAGCAGGGCCTGAATACTGGCCTCAAGCATCGAATTGCCCGACGCAAGGCCATTGGTCGACGAGCCGAAGAGCGACTGCCCGACCTCAGGCGCGGGATAATAGACAAGTTCGGCGGGGACGGTACATTCATCTCCGCTCTCGAGATCCTCGACCGCGGCCAACAACAACGGCGCGTTTAGGTCAACTTCGCGGTTCAGCAACGGCGCGAAATCCAGAATCACATCGTGCCTGTGCTGGGATCCGGAAACGTCCTTCGCAGATCCCCAACGAGTCGACACACTATCGTTCCCTGGTTCGGCGTAGAAAAATTCCAGCGCCTCCATATAGGCTCCGACTTCGGCCTCTACCGGGCGCAAACCTTTTCCGAAAGTGAATGACTCACAACGCGCCTGCGGTCGCACACTTACGCAAACCGGCACCCCGAGTACATCCAGATCGGTGATCTCGCTCACCTCGCTGATGCCCGCCGCTGTGGCCAGACGCCTGGCATACAACAACGTGGTCTCAGGCGCTAAGGTGCGCATGCTTCGACTTGAAATCATGCGTCTATATCCCTGCGGGACTTAAACTGACTTGTCTTCGACAGACACCCTGACAGGTGCTCCGCAAGAGACACTCTCCCGTGGCGCAAAGAAAGCAAAACACGCGCGCCGATACAGAGCACGCCGACCTTCGTCCGCGTTGAGATATTCGTCCACTCGCCATTGTTATTAGACAATGGCGAGTGGTCTGTTGAATACAGATCTTAGGCGCTAGCCATCGATGTCATCGCCGCAGTGAGCTCCCAACGCGATGGCGCCGCAGAATCCGTCAACGTCGCCGTCGTCGTCACCGCAGTGCACCCCTGTAGCTACGGGATGATTACTTAACAGGCGAGCAAGTGCTTCTCGATCCAACTCGATCGAAACTGTGTTCTTCTTCATAGCTTTCCCCCTTCAAAAAGACTGACGGTTTAAGGTTTCGGGGCCTTCTACTTTTGAACAGCAAAGTGAAAACCCGCGCTGTTTGCGATGGATCTAAAAATGAGAGCAGGAATCTCAACACCGAAACCGCGAAACCTGCACGCATAGTTTCCTAATCGGAACTGATTTGGCAATCTCACCATTCACCCAGGGCGTCGTCATGACTCACGACGAACCCTGCTTAATTACGCAATCAGTAACCTCGACAGTCCGGGCCGCAGCCTGCGAACAACGGGGTCAAAGTTTGCGACAGCCAAAACTAATGGTGCCCGAGAGTCGTGGTCTTCGGGCAGGTCTTCGCGTCGGCGCAAGTCTGAACCAGCTGCATCATCCCACGATCCTCATGGCCCAGAATGTGACAATGCAAGACGTACATGCCCGTGAAATCCACGAAGCGGCTGAGCATCTTGAAATAGCCTGAGACCACTTTGCCGTCTGTAGAATCCGGCGGGACGGCCGCCTGCGGAATCGCAAAATTATCCCACCAGACCCACGGCGCCGGCAGTCTTACCGGGTTCTTGCTGATTCTCGGATTAAGAATCTCCACAACCTGAAACGGATTTATATGGATGTGGAAAGGATGGGCCGCGCCACCATCGTTATAGATGGTCCATTCTTCAGTGTCCCCCAGTTGCATCGTTTGATCGATCACATGCTCATTAAACTGCTTGCCATCGATCATGTGCTTCGGCGGCGGGAACGGAGCATTCTTACCGCGGGCCATACTTGGCGCAACAGTCGGATCCGCCACCGAATTGAAGCGGAGCACGCGTTGTTTTTCTGGGTCGGTAGGAAACTTGAGGTCCGCGAGGAACTTAGGCATCAGCGGAAACTGCGCCCTCGTCGGGAACTTCATTGGGTCTTTGATAACCGGGACCGCCGGGTCTTGTTTTACGTTTACGGTGAAAAGGAGCTTGCCGCCAAAGGTTACCGGGTACGTGTCCTCTTGGCTGGGGGCCTGGACCAGCAAATCAATCCGATTTCCCGGTGCCAGACTACCAAACGGAGCTTTCGACTGCGCCGGTACCGTAAACGCGGCATTGGTAAGATCTGGATTGTAGTTTGCAGGGTCGAATTGGACGCCATCCTGCGCCGTTTGGACCCATTTGATCCCCTTCGGACTGTCGAGCGGCACCGCCGCCTGGTGACAGGCGTTGACGATACGCCAGAACTGCATTTCGTTCGGGTTCATCTGAACGCACGGCGTTAGTTGCCCATTCACAACTACCGGCTCAGAAGCCAGGTTTGGGTTGGCGATAGGTGTGGGGCTGGCCAGCGCGACCGGGGGCTTGAGTAGGTTGACTGTGTCCCCGTACTGCTGCAATACCATTACTCGTTCTCGCTTAAAGAATTTGTTCAGCTTGCCATCGTATTCTTCGTCTTCGATGATAAACGCGCCCGCCATGCCGTTCAGCAAATTGATGGCGGTCGATCCGTGTTTGTGGGCGTGATACCAGTGGGTTCCTGGCGCCTGGCCCATGCTGGTCGACTGACCATTCCATTTCGGAAGCGTGAAGCAGTTGGGGAACGCGCCGATGTAATACTGCGGCAACAGTTTCGCCGCGATCGCCTTCTGGTTCTGCAACCAAAGCTGATGGTCGGGAGGCAGCCCAAATCCTCCCTGGTACGGAGCTGTCTTATCGTAGGTTTTGAGAAGTTGTTCCTGCCACTTTTGCCAGTCTGCCGGCCATTCGGACCAGAGCAGCGGCTGATGGCCCTTGGCGCAGTCAGCGAATATCTTATCGAAATAAGGTTTTACAGTTTTTTCGTTCACGGTCGGATTGCCGGCGGAATCACGAGGAGAAGGTCGAATGTTCAGCAACACGTTGTCAGAGATCCCGCTGGGACTTACGTGGCTACCGTGAAAATGCAGGTTGGTTGAACTCGATGCATGGAAGCAGTTCGGCGGATTTTCAAAACTTGGGTTGCCCGGGTAAGTGTTCATGTTCATTCCCGCTACTGTAAAGCTTTGGCAACCCTGGCCTTTCTCGGCCACGTCCATACCGCCTGCCGGAAAATCACTTGTCTGCACCTGGTTCAGGAGGGTGATTTGAACGCGATCGCCAACCCGCGCGCGCAGCGTTGGCCCAGGATTCGGAACACCCATTTTCGGCGGCCAAACCTTGGCCGGGTTATTTACGTCGTAGCCAGAGAGATAACGCATCGGAGCCTGACCTTGACCGCTCGATGTGGGATACGTCCGGTTTTGCTCGCTGAGAACTTTAATTACGCCCTGCAGTGTCGTTCCTTTGCTCTTGATCTCCATTATGTCCTGAAGCGCCTGTCCCGCCGGACAAGTCGGCGTCTGCCACGCTCCAGCCCACAGCTTCGAGGCAAAGGACGGTAACAATGCAGTAAGTGCCAAGCCCGACGCGGCCAACATACCTTGCTGGAGGAATGTGCGCCTCGATCCGTCTAAGACGGATGGAGTGTTGGACTCGTTAGGATTCTCTTCGCCCACTTGATCCTTGACGACGGGTTCTTCAAACATGCTGGACCTCCTCGGTGTAAGGTTATTTGCGCCGCGACTTCTTAAGAGCTGTGTCGAGCTTCAGAATGTGGTTGATTAGGACAACCCGGTTCTACCTCGTGTTTTTTCCGAACGCTCCCTTTTTACTTATCTTGCCCAAAGCACCCTGCTTACTTATCTTGCCAAAGGCGCCCTCTTTACTTACCTTGCCGAACGCGCCCTCTTTAACCTTGCCTATAGTGCCCACTTTACTTACCTTGCCGAACGCGCTCTTGGTGGTTACCTGGCCGAACGCGCCCTTTTTAGTTTTCCCGCCAAAGGCGCCCTTCTTCTTGCCGAGCGTCACGTTAATCTGCCCCGTTTCATTCGGATGGAGGGCGCAAACGTAATTCAAGGTGTAAGCCTTCGGCGGAACATAGGGCACCATACCGATTGGGTCTGACGATGCGCCGGGCGGAATCTGATATGGAAACCAGGCTGTCTTCTCAGCAACGCTGGGCGCCGGCCAATGCGCGTTTGTCGGATCGCTATTGAACCAGAAAACAGTATCGTTGGGCTGCGCCGTGCGCGGGTTCGGATCAAACACAGCCGGATTTCCTGCCTTGATGGTAATTTTGTAGGTGGACATGGAACGCTCCCCTTTCTTCTTCGACGAGATGCCTCAGCCAGAAACAAGGACGCTTGCTCGAAAACTGGGCGAGACTCTATCACAAGTAACGAAAATTGCAATAGGTTTCGCAATTAATCTTACAAGAGAATTTCGGAAGCTTTTCGTTAGGCTTTTAAAATGGCGACCGATGACTTGCCATGGGGAAGTTTTTGATAAGCACCTGACAAAATTGACAGACGCTTGCTAACGAAGAGTTTGAGCTGGAGAGATCCAGAAAGCGTGTCTTTTCAGAATTAGGAAAGGTGAACACTCTACCATTGAGTTAAGCCGGCGCAATTGTGAGTGAAGGCGGAAGGATGACGAATGAGGCAGGAGGATATCAAAACTTCTCGTGCTACTCGCGCCGGCTTAATACGCGTTTTGCGGTCATTCCACCTGGCGCGCGGTAGTGGTTCATCAGTTCTTCCCATCGGCCCTGTGCTTTCAAAATCAGCTCACAGACTTCGCGCACTGCCCCGCCACCGCCTTTCAATTGAGTGACGTGATGGGCGGCCTCTTTGGTTTCGTCACACGCGTCCGCGACCGCGACCGCTAAACCTACGCGACTCATCGGCGCGATGTCGGCAAGGTCGTCGCCGATAAATGCGCATTCTTCCGCCGCAACCGCAGCCTCGGCGATTATTTCATCGAAGACTTTGATTTTGTCCCGGACGTATTGATGAACGTAAGCCATCTTCAGATCGTGCGCACGCCGCTCAACCGCCTTGGATTTCCTGCCGGAGATGATTCCGGTTTGCAAACCAGCGCGATGCATTAACGAGATACCCTGACCGTCGCGTGCATGAAATGTCTTTTGCTCGTCGTCATCTCCAACCAGCAATAACCGCCCGTCGGTTAGGACGCCGTCGCAGTCCATCAGCAGCAGCTTGATGCGACGTGCCCGCTGGCGGACGTCTTCATTGATTTCGCTGGTTGAGTTTTGAAGTTCGTCTTTCAAGTTGGCCCTGCGTCTGTGAATCTTTCCAGGAGAGACAGCCCGCTCGCTATCGCTCGCCGTGCTGAAAGCCTAATCCGTTGGGTCCGCCGTGGGCGAACGAACGTTAATCAGGTGTGCCATGTAGCCGGCGCCAAAGCCATTATCGATATTCACTACCGCGATGCCTGGAGCGCAAGCGTTGAGCATGGTCATCAAAGCGGCAGTACCGCCGAGGCCCGTTCCGTATCCGACACTGGTGGGCACGGCAATTACGGGAGCAGCGACCAATCCGCCGACCAATGTCGGCAACGCGCCATCCATGCCAGCCACGACGATGATAACGTTTGCGGAATTCAGCGTCTCGCGTGCGGCCAGCAGTCGATGCACACCGGCGACGCCGACGTCGTACAGACATTCGGTCTTGCTTCCCAACGCGGCTGCGGTCAGGGCTGCCTCCTCGGCGACAGGAACATCGGCGGTACCGGCGCAAACGATCAGCACGGTCGTCTCAGTAGGTTTGGAGCCGTTAACGCCGAGTTGAATCATGCGCGCGGCTTCAAAATATTTGGCCTGCGGGATTCGCGCAACGACGGCATCATAAACCTCGCGCGTAGCTCGAGTGGCCAGGACCGGCGAATGTTTGTGCTCAAGCCGCTCCATAATTTCGACCACGTGCTCGATGCGTTTGCCTTCGCAAAAGACGACTTCAGGAAAACCTTTACGCAGCGCTCGATGATGATCGAGACGAGCGAATCCTAAATCCTCGTACGGCAAATTGCGCAGGCGCTCAACGGCGCTTTCGACGGTGCGGTCGCCGCTGCGCACCTCGTTTAATAATTCGCGGAGCAATTCAGCTTGCATGATTTTCTGATCCGCTGATGGTCCGGTATCCGTGCGGATCGATTTCGACTCTGGCAAATCCGAGTTGGGTCAGCCGTGCCGCGATTTCAGACTCAAGCTCACACACCAAACCAAAATCCTGAGGCTCGACTTCGATGCGCGCCGTTTCGCCGTGATGTCGTACGCGAACCTGTCCAACGCCGAGTCCCCGCAGAAATGTCTCAGCGCGATCGACCTGTGAAAGAGACTGCAAGGTAATCGGCGTCCCGTGAGGTATACGCGAAGACAGGCAGGCCAACGCCGGCTTGTCCCACGTCGGCAGGCCAAAAGCGCGGGACAGTTCCCTCACCTCAACCTTTGTGAGACCAGCGTCAACCAAAGGTGAAATGACACCGTGTTCGATGGCTGCGGCACGTCCCGGCCGCCGATCGCTGAGATCGTCAATATTGAGACCGTCGAGAATTGCGTCCTTTTTGTGATCTCGTGCCACCTCGCGAATCCGCGCATACATTTCATCCTTGCAGAAGTAACAGCGGTTGGCGGCGTTGGCGAGATAGTTCGCGTTGCTGGTTTCGAAGGTTCGAATAACGAGATGTCGGGCGCCGATTGTGTTCGCGAGTTCCGCGGCCTCTTCGAGTTCGCCAGTCGGAAGCGACTCGCTCAAGGCCGTTACCGCGACTACCTTATCGCGGAGCATTTCGCGGGCGACTTTCAACACCAGTGTCGAATCAACGCCACCTGAGAAAGCAACGACAGCCGATCGATGCGACGAAATGTGATCGCGAAGTTTTTGAAGTTTCGATTCTAGGTGCGTCGTTAACACAAGTTATTAGTTGATATCGGGCGGGTAGCCGCCGCGGCTAAAGCGCCTTTCAACGGACCTCAAACAATTCAATTGCGTCAAGCCGCAAGCCGCCACCGGCGCGCGTAAAGACAAACACCGCCGTCCCGAAATGCTCGACACCCAACTGTTTGGTGGTCAGCGAAACATCTGCGGCAATGCGATCGGCACCGAGCTGCTCAGTCCGCAGAACCCTGGTCTGCCAGGCTTCGGGTTGCGTACCGACCACGCCTTGCACAAACCGACTCAACTCTCCGGGACTGATCATCGCGCGGATGTCGACCTGACGACCGCCGCGAATGGCGGCGTCGAGTTGGTTCACGAACGTCGTCACACTTTGATCGATCGGCGGATTCTGTTCCGCCTTAATCCGCTCCGCTCGAGCCGCCAGCGTCGCGGCATACTCAGCATCGGCGCGAATGGCGTCGGTGAACAGGCGCGATGCTTCAGCCCCTTGTCCGCGCCGCAACGCAATTTCACCGAGGCCGTAATTCGCCCAGGCGAGCGCTGAGGGCAACGGCAGCTTCTCGGTCAGTAATTGTTTGAATTCGCGTTCGGTCTCGTCATTCTTATTCGCGGCGAGTAGAGTTCGGCCCAACACAATCCGAGCTTCCTGCGATCGAGGCGAGGCTGCCAGCATTTGTCGCGCCAGCGCTTCAGCTTTTGCATATTCCTGCGCGCCGAATAAGCGATTTGCTTCGGCGAGTGACTCGGCGACTTCGGGCACGCGTGGCGCCACATCGTTGGCGTAATCAAGCTGAGGATAAAATTTGTCGGGATCAACTTCCACAGACACAATATTTGTTGCGCTGGCGAACGATGCCTGACTGAAGTCATGCGCCGGTACGGTTACCTGCGTCATCAGACGCGTCCCCGTGTTTGTGGTTGCTGCCACGCTTACGCTGACTTCAAACGAACCGAGATTTCGCAGCGCCGCCGTCCACTGTCCACCCTGCTGAATCGGAAGCCCGGCCAACAGATCCATGTCGGTTGTCTGATCCAATTCCTGATCAAGCAATCCTTTGGCCGCAGTTCCGCGCGACGCAAAAGCGGCACGAACCGCAGCCAGGGTTAATCCATCTGCTTCGGACTTACCGGTGGCGAGCGAGGTTTTGATCGTTGAAAGGAAGGCGTCACGCCCGACTTGCTTGTCAATCAATCTCCAAACCATCGCTCCCTTATTCGCGACTGAGTTTAGATAGGTTGGATCAAGCGCCGTCGTGCGCGACAGCGGCCCATCGCGTTTCGCAATGGCTGAGTAAGCTACGCGTTGGCGACCGCGTTCGGCTTCGGCAGCATCTGCGCCGAACTCTTTTTCAATGAACAGCGTCGCCAGGAAGCGAGTCAGGCCTTCCCGCACCACGCCGCTGCCTTCGCCGCGCACTGGCGTGTCGGCGCCGATCCAAATTCGCGCGACGGCTTCGCTAATTGTCATCGCCGTGGACGAGTCAACGCTCTTGCGCTGGAACGAACCATTCCCAAGCAGAATCGTGCCTGCATTTTCAAAGCCGGCGCCCCGCGTCACGGCAATCAAACGGATCGGCACGTCCGGTGATGGGCCCAGCATCGTCCCATAAAAATTGCGCGCATCGTTTGCCAGGTTAATCAGACTCTCCGCTTGTTTGCGTTCGTCCGCGCCGGCGCCTTTTGCAAGGTATGCGCTAATTCCCTTCACGTTCGCGACATCAACCCTGTCCCAGGCCCCGGCGATGAAAAACGGCTGCGCCTTCAATGACTGCTCAAACATGCTGTTCGCGCCGGAGCTTTTGTCCACGCCTGAAGACAATACCGAGGCTCCGTTGACGGTCAAACGAAAGGGAGCGTAATCGGCTCCGCGTAGAGAGAACTCGTTATTCACTTGCGGATACCAGGCCGACTGCGGCAGGAATTGCGAACCGACTGGCGAGAGGGCGGCCGCGCCGGAGTTCTCAGGGACTGGGATACGGTACTCAATCGTTGGAGAGACGTCCTGGTTCGGAGCCACGGCGGACGGCAGGTTAATCGTGACCCGCTGCACAGCCGTGCGTTGAGAATTCCCGCGCACATCCGGACGCGAGGTAAAAGTGGCCGTCGTCGATCCGACCGTGACCGATTTGATCTCGGCACTTGAGTTAATTCTCACAGTAAGCGTCGAGCCCGAGCCACGACCGATGTTGCGCGCTGAGATCGTGGCGCGCGCATTCAACGCTCGCTCCGTCCCGAGACTAGTCACGGTGATGTCATAGCTCGTAATCGCCCACGCGGCGCGCGGCTCGTCCTGCGCTCGCGATGGCGGAGAGGTCAAAAGGCCGATGCCAAGTGCGAGTATGGCGAGAAAGCCCGGAAGGTGCTTCATCTTCGTTTTTACAAACATTGCAGATTAGAAACTGAAAAATGCAAATTGCAAATTGCAGCATCCGCAGAACGCATTTCCATTTTGCAGTTTGCATTTTTCAATTTTCAATTCTCAATTCTTCTCTCTGAACCAACGCATGAATGTCGCGCAGACTTTCCAGCAGCGCGCCCATTCGCTTCAGCGGCAGCATATTTGGCCCATCTGAAGGCGCTCGTTCCGGGGCCTCGTGCACCTCCATAAAAACTGCATCGACTCCGCAAGCAACTCCCGCGCGCGCGAGTGGTTCGATGTACTGTGACAATCCGCCAGTTGCATGTCCCAAACCTCCCGGCAGTTGCAGCGAATGCGTGACATCGAAAACTACAGGAACGCCAAACTCACTCATAATCGGAAACGAACGCATGTCCACCACCAGGTTGTTATAACCGAAACTTACGCCGCGCTCTGTCAGCATCAAGCGTTCGCCGCCGGCGGCCCGGGCCTTATCAATAATGTTCCGAGCATCTTCGGGCGCCAGAAACTGACCCTTCTTGATATTCACCGCGCGGCCGGATCTCGCCGCCGCCGAAACCAGATCAGTCTGCCGGCATAGGAACGCCGGGATTTGCAGGACGTCAGCCACCTCGGCGACCTGCTGAACCTGATCGATCTCATGAATGTCCGTCAAAACCGGGACGTCAAGCTCATCCTTGATCGCTTGAAGTATTTGCAGACCCGCATCCATGCCAATGCCGCGAAAACTTTTGATTGAGGATCGATTCGCCTTGTCGAACGAGGCCTTAAATACAAAATCCAAACCGGCCTCTCGCGCCCGCGCGGCGCATTCACGCGCCATCATGGTGGCATGCTCACGCGATTCAATAACACAAGGACCGGCGATGATCGTCAAACGTCCATCGCCAAAATTGGCAGAACCTACCTGGAATGATCGGCTCATCTATGTGCGATTAGAGAATATAGTATCAAAGGAGCGATTAGGTGAAATGGAGTCTGCGAAGTTCAGAAGGGCAAGGCTTTCTTTAGTTTGTTCCAAACTTTCTTGGCGGTCGAAGGTTTGTCATCGTGGCGCTGGTCCTCTCGCTTACGCGCCGGCGATTTGTTTACTGCGGGCGTCGGCGTTGGAGTTGGAGTGTTGGTTGGGGTCGGAGTGGGGGTCGGCGTCGATTGCGCAACCAGGGATGGATCCTGACCGCTCCACCAGCGCGCCGCGAGCACCCCTGAACCCAGGATCGCTATCAAGACTATGACTACGGCCAGCCAGAGGTTGGACTTTTTTACCAGCGCGCGTTCGACCGGCACGTTCACGCGACTTATCACCGGATGCTTCGAGTCCCCGTTGCCGGATGCCAACGGTTGTGTTCCTTCCGGATCGTCAGGGACGACTCCTACCGATGCCTGAACCTGGCGCAGAGTATTCAGGTCAATCACCAAACGTCCCGATGGACTCTCGGTGCCGGCGCTTCGTAGCGTAGCCAGCATCGGTGAATGAGGACTCTCTGAATGCTCGAGCCCCAGGCTTTGTGCGACTGCATACAACTCGCTTCGCAATTCATTTGCGTTCCCCGGGCGTTCGGCCGGGTTCTTGGTCAACGCGTGCAAGATAACGCCTTCGAGCGTTTCTGGAATTGAAGACACCAATTCTCGCGGCGGACGAGGTAGCTCTGACACTTGCTTGAGCGCAATCGCCAGATGCGTCTCGCCGTTGAACGGCGGCACGCCAGTCAACATTTCGTAGAGAATTATCCCGAGGCTGTAAACGTCAGCCGCCGGAGTAAGCGCCATGGCGTCCGTACACTGCTCGGGCGACATGTAGCGCGGCGTGCCGATGAGCGCGCCTACCTGCGTGAGCGTATTCGAGTCGTCGTCGTGTTCTTCGACCACGAATTTCGCGACGCCAAAATCCAGCACCTTCACGACCGCCGGAAAATTTGGACGTTGCTCAATGAAGATGTTCGCAGGCTTGAGGTCTCGATGAATTAAGCCGGCGTCATGAGCAGCTCCGACTGCGGCGCATGCCTGCAACATGAACGACACGGCCCGAGCCGGATCGAGCGGCGCCTCGTGCGCAATCAAGTCGCGCAGAGTGCGTCCTTCGAGCAACTCCATCACGATGTAGAGATAACCGTCGTCAGTGGCGCCGAAATCGGTGACCGTAACCGCGTTTGGGTGCTGCATGCGCCCGGCGGCCCGCGCCTCGCGCCTGAATCTTTGCTGCGCAGTTTGGTCGCCAACAAACCGTTGGCTGAGAACTTTGAGCGCCACCGGCCGATCGATGAGCAGGTGCGTGGCCCGATAAACAGTTCCCATCCCGCCACCACCGAGTGTTTCGTCGAGGCGATATTTGCCGTCGAACACGCGCCCCAGGAGCGGATCGCTAGGCACATCGGCAACGGTTGCGTCGGCTTGCAGTGGCGTGTGATCCAGAGCACAGAAAAACACATTGTCGGGATACTGTTCACCACATCGCGGACACTGAAGCATAGAGTTGATTGGTCAGGAAGAGCGCATTTCATTATCACGCAAAAGGAGCGATGACCCCTAACGGTCATGGCGAAATCATTCAAAACGAGATTCATTCGTGATAGATTGACGGCACTTCCCAGTCACGCGAGCGCAATCATGGCCATCCGCCGGCACTCCTATCTGATTACTGTAGCCGCGGTGCTGCTAGCTGCGCCGTTGACAGGTGTTGCCCAGGAGAAAGAACGGCCAAAGCTCAAGGACTTTGGCTCGAGCCTCAAGAAGATTGAATCCGATTCAAAGAAAACATCGGTTGAGAAGAAGCCGAAACACAAAGCAGAATCGGGAAGCGATGAGATTGATGTAGTAAAGGTCGAGACTTCACTCGTCAGTAACGACGTGCTGGTCCTCGACTCAAAAGGAAATCCGGTAACTGGGCTGACTGAGAAGGACTTTTCCATCAGCGAAGATGGCCAGCCACAGAAGGTCGGCATGCTGGCGCTCGGTGATGACGCTAAAGTGGCGAGGTCAATCGTCCTGATCATCGACTACAGCAGCAGCCAATTTCCATTCATTCAGACGAGCATCGCGGCGGCGAAGGATTTGGTCGACAAGCTGCCGCCATCTGACAGCATGGCCATTGTCACTGATGACGTGGAATTGATTCAGGACTTCACCCGCGACAAGCAGAAGCTAAAAAGCAAACTCGATTCATTGTTGACTCGGATTTCATCCGGCTTTCCGGGTAGCAATTTCGGCCTGAGCAAACAGTACAGTGCGCTGCTGGCCACACTGAATGAGGTATTCAATAACGAAGATCAGCGGCCGATCGTCATTTTCCAGACAGATGGCGACCAACTCGGCTTTCTTAAGAATTCTCCGTTGACCTCAGACTTTTCTTCGTTCGGCAACGATAAGAAAGCGGCAGAGCGTTGGCGTAAGCGATTTGAAGAGCGGCAAGTCGGTTTCAGCCTCGATGACATTTGCCGGGCTGCCGAAAAAGCGCGCGCAACCATTTACACGGTCGTTCCCGGTCATCAATTGATCGGCCGTAGCACTGAAGAACAGATTGCGCTGGTGCGGGTTTACATGCGAGAGAGTTTCAGTGCCGTGTGGCCGGCCTCGCCGAGAGTTCAGCAACAAATTGAAGGTCTTTTGAGCGATGAGAAGCTCAAGCCGGCGGCGGCGAACCAATTGAAAACCCAGGCCGCCCTGGCGGCGGTCGCCAACTCGACCGGTGGCTGGACGATGTTTCTCGAGGACCCGACGGATGCCGATCGCATTTACTCCAGCATCTTTCAGGACATCAATCGACGCTACATCGTTGGTTACTACCCTGCTAACAAGGAACACGATGGCAAGCGGCGCAAGATCGATGTGACCGTGCGCGATCATCCTGATTACACGGTTGTGGGTCGTAGATGGTATTACGCGCCCTCGCCGGATCGGTGAGTCCTCTATTGTCTACTGGTTACCCAATCCTTCGCGGGGACGAACGACTCCTTATCATAGATCAGCAGGATAGTTCCGATCGGCATCTGCTTGTACATTTCTACGGCAGCAGAATTAGGCACGCGCACGCAACCATGGCTCTCAGGGGTGTCGGGCACTGATGAATTCCCGTGAATTGCGAGGCCATCGCTGAAGTAGTTCGGGTAATAGAGCATGCCCAAAGGCGATTTTCTCCAGCCGGCAATCTTCGCATAAATCTTGAAACGGCCACGCGGGGTGTAGGCGAGTCCGCGCATTCCCTTTTCGTTGTACTGCTTATTACTGCCGGTTGAGACCGGGAGGACTTTGGCCACGACACCGTCGTCATTCATCAATAACAGTACCTGCCGATCGAGATCGACCTCGACGTGCTTGTAGCCGGCATCGCGCGCCTTGGGCGCGCTCGCATTCATCACGGCGTCGAACTCATCGCGGGTCATGCGCCCGGTGACATTTCGACCTTCGTATTTCTGAAACGCAATCAGCGCGTTCGGCCCCGATCCATAACCCATCTCAGCTAAACGTGTTCCAGCCTGCTTAATTTCGGCACGACTGAGAGACGAACCGTGCGCGCGTGCGCCTGACTTGTTTTTCTGAGCACAGACCGCGGCCGGCGCGATGCTGAAAGCGAGGAAAATGAAAGCGAGTAGCGTCCCCAAAGATAATTGTCGTCGATTGCTCATAATAATGAACCAAAACGAATTGAACTATCGGGGGTACCAATTACCATACGCTGGAGATTTGGCTCGGTCAACGGCATCTCGGATGGGTCTACAAAGTATCGTATATCGTCTCTTAGACGCGCTCTTGAGGCCTGCTTGCGGTAAACTTCCCGGTCTGCTCGTGCGTAAACCTGAATCACTCGCAGGGCCGTTTCCATAATCAAGCAATCATAGGAGCTAATCAGATGAGCAGCAGTCGCAGGACTTTCCTGAAGTTTTCCGCCATGGCCGGCGGTAGCATCGGCCTCGGTTTGATCCCCGGAGTTGCCGAACTAGCCGCGGCCGCCAATCCAAAGCCTTTGCGTATTCTGATTCTCGGTGGCACCGGCTTTACCGGACCCTTCCAGGTGAAATATGCCATCAGTCGTGGACATACGGTCACAGTCTTCAATCGCGGGCGCACCCATCCCGGCGAGCTGCCTAAGGAAGCCGAACAGCTCATCGGCGATCGCAATGGACAGCTCGACGCGCTCAAAGGCCGCACCTGGGACGTCGTGATCGACAATCCGGCGACCTTGCCGGTCTGGGTTCGAGACGCCGCACAAATTCTGAAAGGTAATGTTGATCGCTACGTCTACATCTCGTCAACGGCGGTTTATGCAGATGTCAGCAAGAAAGGCCTTGTCGAGACAATGCCCTTAGCCAAATACACCGGGCCTGATGCCATGAAAGAGACGAGTGCGACGATGCGCGCGAGTAACTTCGCCCTATTCGGTCCGCTCAAAGCCCAGTCGGAAGCGGAAGCCGAAAAATGGTTTCCCGGCAGGACTTTCATCATTCGTCCCGGATACATCGTCGGTCCCGGCGACGAAACCGACCGGTTCACCTACTGGCCGGTTCGCGTCGAGCGCGGCGGCGAGATGTTGGCCCCGGGTCGCCCGTCCGATCCGATGCAAATCATCGACGCGCGCGACCTCGCCGAATGGACAATTCGCATGGTTGAGCAAGGCACGGTAGGAGCCTTCAACGCTGTCGGCCCGAAGACGAAGCTGACAATGGGCCAGATGCTTGATGTAATGAAGAAGACAATCAAATCAGACGTCCGCTTCACCTGGGTAGACGATGAGTTTTTGAAGACGCAGAAAATCATCGACAGCATTCCCATCTGGACCTCTCCGAAGGGTGAAGAAATTGGGTATCTAACCACCAATAGTCAGAAGGCCATCCGTCGCGGCCTCACGTTTCGACCGTTGCCTGACACGATTAGAGCCACCCTGGAGTGGTTCCATAAACAGACGCCCGAGCGCCAAGCCAAAATGCGGGCCGGAATCAACCCGGATCGTGAACGCGAAGTGCTGGGCTCTTGGCGACTCAACAGCTACGGACCCGGACCTATTCCGACGCGCCGTCCGGACCAGGCGAAATTTGAATGAACTCAATCGGGCTGGTTTCGTATAAATTTTCCGAATAATCGCTTAGAACCGCGGAAGAATTGCTTATTAAGGGAGAATACTGCGGAATCCGGCAACTGACACCAATCAAAACTCATCGTAACCGCCTGAACCCGGCTGGTGTCTAGTTCAGAGTGAGCCGATTCCTCACGTAATCAAAAAAAAGGAAATATTTACTTTGCAGTTATCAAAAGCAGCGATTTTATTGGGAATTACTCTGGTTTTTAGTAGCGCGGCCGTGGCGCAAGATACGAGCTCCGTGGCGCCTGCCACCCCCAAAACCGTCTCCACGGACGCGGCCGGGACATCAACCGCACCTGCTGCTCCCACAAAAGCAGATCCGTCAGCCAAGCCGACCGATAGCTATAAGGACAGTTTGAATTCGCTTTCAACGCTTTATCAGAACGAAGTCCAAAGACTCGAAAAGCAGAACGAGCAGTTGAAAGGACTTCTTAAGGACGGGTTGGTCGCGAAAGTGGAAGTGGACGCCAGCGATAAGGCACTCGCCGATGCCCGCGCCAAGGTGGAAGATGTTGCCCGCCAGATTGCCGAAGCCAAGAAACCGGCGCCGTCGATCACCATTCCTGATGCGTCCGCCCTGTCTGCAAGTAATCAAGCATGGTCAACCGGCAATGCCCGCGTAGATGGGCTTATCAAGTTCTATGCGAACCAAAACGGCATCGATCCCTACCTGGTCTTTTGCCTGATGAACCAGGAATCACGATTCACCTCTGGGGCTACCAGTCCGAAAGGCGCGATGGGCCTGATGCAACTCATGCCTGGCACCGCGGCGCGTTACGGCGTAACCAATCCCTACGACATGGCGCAGAGCATCATGGGCGGCACGCGATATTTGAAAGACCTGCTCAAGATGTTCAATGGTCGCGTTGACCTCGCGCTCGCTGGTTATAACGCCGGTGAGAACGCCGTGATCAAATACGGATACACCATTCCGCCCTACGACGAAACTCGCAATTACGTAAAGCTGATCATCAAGCGCTACGGAAGACTGACGACCACCGCTGAGCAAAAATCGAAGAGCTAACTTCCTCGTTCGAGTTTTCATTCAGAATTGCATTTTCGGTTTCCAGCCCGATCCTTTAGAATTGCAGCGACATCAGTCGCGAATCTGGCGTAGCCCCCCTCGCGCCCGCGCGAATTCATCTCCAAACCTATGAAGCGCTTTGTCGGTCCAATCGTTCTCAGTGTGGCAGTAGGTGCAGCCGTCTGGGCCACGTTGCGCTACTCAGCTCCGCGGCCGCACGCCTCGGAAATTCCGGCGGTGAACCTTGCCTCTGACCCGGGCGCCGGCTTCGATACCGAACGCTGGCGTGCTGCGATCGAAAAAGCGAAGGCCGATCGCGCCGGATTCGGATCAAACGAAGCTCTCAACGTGCCCATCCAACTGCGGCATTACGAAGAGCGCCACTGGTTCCTGGCAGCCCAGGTTGCCGAGGTCAAGAAGCATAACCTGCAAACCTGCCAGGATTACGTCGACCTGGCGGCGATGATTAAGCGTAACGACATGGTCGCAGTGCCGGCAGTCACCGATGATTTTGTATTGATGGGAGTCGGCGCCAGAACTGATGATGGGCCGTTCACCAAATATGTGGACGATCAGACGATCCCGCTATACGACGAGGCGCAATTGCGGGATGAATATGCGCGAATGGAAACCGTGGTTAAAAAAGCCGCGCCGGCCAAACCTGATTCCTCAAAGTCCGGCGATCAGAAGGCGACGATTAAGCTCCATTACGATCGACCTGCTGAGCGACAACAATTGTTTGCTGATTACGCCCTAATTCGCTCGCTCAGTGAGAATCTTCGCGGTCGCGCATACGACCTTCTAAATCCAGACGATCGCCAGGCAATGAAGATGACGATGCTGAGCTCCCTGCGGCCAACCGCGCTCAAGGTTCTACAAGAAATTGCCCGTGACTATCGTCGTCAATTCGATCGGCCGCTGCCGATAAGTTCACTGGTGCGGCCTGAGCAGTATCAGCACACGCTGCGTCGTTACAATCGGGCCGCGACTACGATTGAGACGCCGCCTCACTCCACCGGTCTGGCCTTTGATATCGATTATCGGTACATGAGTGTGGCCGAGCAGAACTTTGTGATGGCCGATCTGGCGCGCCTGAAAGATGCGGGACGCATCGAGGTGCTGCGCGAGCGCAACGCCAATTTTCACGTTTTCGCTTTTATCGAAGGCGCCCGGCCCAGCGACGATTTGATTGCAGCCTCGCTTCAGGATGCCGGCGCGCCGCCTCCGGGTGAGGAAGAAAAACCCGAGGTGCCGGAGAAAAAGGCAGCAAAGTCCCAAAAGCCGAAGAAACCTGAGAAGAAATCGCAGCAGCGCGTCAAACGCCGCTAACTATTTGCGCATCACAACACTCTGCACGACAATAGGGAGTCCTCACGACTCAGAAAGAAAAGCGTTATGAAGCAATTCAGAATTCATATTCCCTTTACGGCCGCGCTCATCCTCGTCGCCGTGGGAATCGCCATCGTCGCCGCGCGTTCGAGTCGCGGACAGTCACCTTCGACACCGCAAAAGAGCGATTCACAAAAAACCGATTCACAAAGGACTGATTCATTGGTTAAGCCCACCGTCCTGGTGCCCGGTTCGAATCCGCCGCGGACGCTCTTCGCAGAGGCTTCGACCCAGAACATTCAAATGCGAACCGATCTCCTCTGGACGTTCGGCAGCAAACAGCAACATGGCTGGTTTCTCTATGATTCGTTGATTAGCCAAACTTTCAAGATAGGTTTCGATGCCGCATCGCCGAGCTTTGCCGGCGCAATCGCTGATTGGCAGAAGCAGAAAAACCTGAGCGCAACCGGAGTGCTGGATGAAAATTCATGGATGGCTCTGGTCGCCCAGTGGCAGGGCAATCGCCTGAAAGACAAAACGCCGGCGACGCCGGAACAATTGCTGATGGCGCCGGCAACGGAATGGTTATTCCCGGAACGGGAGCCGGAAAACCGGATGGTGGAAAAAAATACCTACGCGGCTTATCGGCAGATGGTCGCCGCGGCGATTGCGGATCCTTCGCTCAGGCTCGCGCACACCTCGGCAAACGATCTCGCCCCAACTGAAAAGTTCTTCAAGCTTGTTTCGGGCTACCGCTCGCGTGAGTATCAGGAGAAGCTGCGCCGCGAATCACCCGGCGCCGGCACCGCGGGCCTCGCGATCAACAGTCCCCATTTCACCGGTCGCGCTTTGGATTTGTATGTCGGTGGCGATCCAGTTGATACCAGGGATGCAAACCGCGCGATTCAGGTCAACACACCTGCTTACAAATGGCTGGTGCGCAATGCCGAACGCTTCGGCTTCCGCCCATATTTTTATGAGCCGTGGCACTGGGAGTACGTGAAGTAATCACTTCAGCCGTGCGCCATTGGGAACCTCTTCGGTAAAGGTCGCCAAAACCGGCCGACCTTCTTCACCCAACGAAGCTGCCAACAACATTCCCTGCGATTCATAGCCGCGCAGCTTGCGCGGTTTGAGGTTCGCGACGATGACGATTTTGCGCCCGATCAATTTTTCAGGTTCGTAGTACTGGGCGATGCCGGCGAGAATTGTGCGCGGCTTCTCTTCTCCCACGTCGACTGACAACAGCAGCAGCTTGTCGGCTTTCGGAATTCGTTCGGCAGTCTTCACTTCAGCCACGCGCAACTCGATTTTCGCGAAGTCCATGATGTCGATGTAATTCGCGACGCCAGGAACAGCTTCGGCCTCAGTGGCGTGTCGACCTGAGCCCTGCGGCTCGGCCGGAGATTCATTGGTCTGCCCTGCTGCCGGCTGGTTATCTCCGGCGCCTGAATCCTGTTTGATCTCATCCATCGTTTTTGCCTTGTCGATTCTTGGGAATAGCGGCTTCACATCTTTGATCCTGGTATTCGCTTCGAGACCGCCCCAGTGAAGCTCTCTCGGATCAACTTTCGAAACTTCATCGCTCAAACCTAATTGCTGATAGATCTCATTAGCCGCGGTCGGCATGACCGGATAGAGCGTCACGGCCAGCCAACGCAACGTCTCCGCGGCTCGATACAAAACTGCGTTCAATGTCTGGCGCTGGCTCGCATCCTTCGCGAGATCCCAGGGCTTCGCGTCGGAAATCATCTTGTCCACGCGCGCGACTATCGCCCAGGCTTCTTCCAAGCCACGACTGAACGCGAGGTCTTCAAAGTGGCGTACGAACTCATCCCGCGCGTGCGAGACAAAATCCGAAATTGCCGCTTCGTCTTCAACGCCCGCTCGTTTTGCCGCGAGACGATTTTCGTCGGTGATGTCATCCGGCGGAATCTGCCCTTCGCAATAACGATGAATCATCGTCAACGTCCGGCTCGAGAGATTACCCAGCCCGCTGGCGAGATCGCTATTCGTGCGGTCGATTAGATTCTCGTAACCAAATCGGCCGTCCTGCCCGAAGACCATCTCGCGCAGACAGAAGTAACGAATCGCATCGATTGGAAAGAACCTGTTGAGCACGTCGAGCTCGATCGTATTACCCAGCGTCTTCGACATTTTGCGCCCGTTTGGATCGACCCACATTCCATGAGCGACAATCCCGCGCGGTTGTTCAACGCCCGCCGCCAGCAAAAACGCCGGCCAGTAGACGGCATGGAAACGCAGGATGTCTTTGCCAACGAGATGTAGCGCCGGCCAGAATTTTTCGAATCCGATTTTCGCTTCCTGCTGCTGATTGCCGAATCCGATCGCCGTGATGTAATTCGTCAGCGCATCGAACCACACATACATCGTGTGATTGGCGTCATCAGGAACGGGGATGCCCCAGCTCACAGACGTTCGCAGACGGCTCACCGAAAGATCCTGCAAACCACCGGCGACGAAGCTCTTCACCTCATTGCGCCGGGCTTCGGGTCGAACAAAACCGCTGGTTTCATAAAGATCAAGCAGCGCTTCGTCATATTCCGAAAGCCGGAAGAAGTAACTCTCCTCAGAAACGCGGTCGAGTTTCGTCTCGTGAATCAGACAGGTCGGCGGGTCTCCGGCATTCGCCGGCTTCGCATATTCGTCTTCCGTTTTGTAGGCCGCGCAAGGCGCGCAGAACCAGCCTTCATAGTGACCCTTGTAGAGCGCGTCATTTCCTTTCGGGGTTTTGGCCTTCGCCACCCGCCGCCACAATTCGCTGACGCCCTCGTAATGAAACGGTTGCGTCGTCCGCATGAAAATGTCGTAGCCGCCATGAGACGTGTCCAGGCCGAAGGCGGACGTCATCCTGGTGAAATAATTTACGACGTAGTCGGCTTGCTCCTGCGGCGTGCGCCCATTCTTCTGCGCCGCTCTTTCAATATTGATCCCGTGTTCGTCCGTGCCGGTGAGAAAGAACGTCTCAATTCCCTGCTGTCGCTTCGAACGCGCGACCGCATCCGCAATGATCATCGTGTAGAGATGGCCCAGATGCGGCAGGCTGTTGGCGTAGTAGATTGGCGTCGTTACGTAGAAGGTCATTGTTGGTGATAAGTGATGGGTGACAGGTGATAGGAGGCCTTCTCATCACCTATGACTTTTCACCTTTTACCGCTCTTGGCGAACTCGTCGTCAGGATTGAATTTCGGCAACGTCAGCATGTCGCCCACGCGGCGACCGATCTCCAACGCGAAATCCGCTTCCTGAATCATCCCCTGAAAATTCCAGTCATCGCGGAACTCATCGGACGGCTGGTGATAATGGGCTTCGTTGTATTCCTTGAACTTCTGCTCGCCCCACTCTTTCGTATGGCCGATGTATTCGCTGCCTTCCTTCAAGCTGAGCGACGGGACACCGACCTTCGCCAACGGAAAGTGATCGGAACGATAAAACGATCCCTGTTCAGGTCGCGGGTCAGGCGAAATCCGCAAGCCGCGTTCGCGCGCGATGTCGGCCACGATATTCTTCAGCGTCGAGCGCTCCGCGCCCAGCGGCACAAAGTCCCGCGTCGGCCCGAGAATATTCATCGAATCGAGATTAATATCAGCCGCCGTCTGGTTGAGCGGCACCGCTGGATGCTGCGCGTACCATTCAGAACCGATGAGCCCCTGCTCCTCGCCCGTCGTAATCAGGAATAAAAACGATCGGCGCGGCCTCTGAGATGGCGGCAGTTGGGACAGGACGCGCGCGATTTCGAGTACCGAAGCGACGCCCGTCGCGTTGTCGAGCGCACCGTTGTAGATCGTGTCGCCGCTCTTGTCAGGCGCGCCAACGCCGAAATGATCCCAGTGCGCAGAATAGATAACGTACTCGTCACGTAATTTCGGATCGCGGCCCGGCAGAATCGCAACAACATTCGGAGCCTCTACGCGCTTCACTTCGCTGGTCAAATCGATCGAAGCATTTAGATTGAGCTTGATGGGGCGGAAATCGCGCGACGCCGCCTGCTTTCTTAATTCATCGAGGTTCTGTCCGGCCATCGACATCAAACGATGGGCGGCGGCATCGGTCATCCACGATCTAAGCTGCAGGAAGGGCGTTCTATCACCTCCCGTGCGCGCGATATCGAATCGCCACGAGCCGTTCGAAGTGCGCACCACGCTCCACGGATAACCGGCCGATTCGGTCGTGTGCAAAAGAATCGCGCCCACCGCGCCCCGCCGCGCAGCCTCTTCATACTTGTAAGTCCAACGTCCTTTGTAAGTCAGCGTGCGGCCGCCAAAGAGATTCGGCTCTTCTTTGGTAGCCGGAGGATCGTTAACCAGCATCACGAGAATCTTCCCGCGATAATCGTCAGCCGGACCTTTGTAGTCGTTCCATTTCTGCTCCGGCGCGTCAATGCCGTAGCCAACAAAAACCAGGTCGGCTTTCGCACTAACATGTTCCGTTTGCGCGCCGGTGAATACGACATAATCGTCACCGAACTTGAATGTTTCCGATCGACCGGAACCAGTGACCTTTAACTCGGTCTTAGGATCAGCCTTCACGCCCACCAACGAAACCGGTTGAAAGAAGCTCCCCTTCGCCCCCGCGCCTTTCATTCCCATCGCTTCGAATTGTTGCGCACAATAAAGCGCCGCCAGCTCGCCGCCGCGAGCTCCGGTGCCACGGCCTTCCAACCGATCGTCAGACAGGAACTTAATGTGAGCGCGCAGCGCATTCTCACTAATCGGACTTGGCAACTTCGTCCGCGGCGCAACGCGTTGCGAGACGCAAGTAATCGCCAACGCGATCGCAAATAGAAACGTAGCGGCTGAAATAAACAGCTTCCGTCGAAGATGTCTGTTCCTACTCATCATCCATCACCTATCACCTCTATTACAGCGTTCCTGTTATCAGCGACATCGCCTCGGCTCGCGTGCGAGGATCTTTGCGGAATCCACCCAGGACCGCAGACGTTACAGTTATGGCGCCCGGTTTCTTCACACCCCGAAGGGTCATGCAGGTATGCTCAGCTTCGATTACCACCATGACACCGAGCGGTTGCAACTGCTCAAACAAGGTGTTCGCGATTTCCGCGGTCAGCCGCTCCTGCAGTTGCAGACGACGCGCAAACGTCTCAGTCAAACGAGCCAGCTTGGACAGCCCCAGAATTCTGCCGTTCTTCGGGATGTAAGCGACATGGCACTTACCCACGAACGGCGCCAGATGGTGCTCGCACAATGACGCAATCGAGATGTCCTTTACGATCACCATCTCGTCGTGCTTGTTACCCGAAAGCGGCACGATGTGTTGGGCAGCATCTTCGCGCATCCCGGCGGTCAACTCCGCATACATTTCAGCGACCCGCTTAGGGGTATCAACCAGTCCTTCACGATTTGGATCTTCGCCGATCCCTTCGAGAATCAGGCGCACGCCATTGGCGATGCGCCCGAGATCTACATCAGGGATCCGTGACGGTTTGCTGCGCTTACGTTTGATACTCGTAACTCGTGAGCCCATGGTTGAACCCGTCCGCTCCCCCGCGGACGATCCTCATTGCCGCTGATTATCGATTGTGCTGATGTACGCCCGCTGGGCAGCTTCCTGAACTTCGCGCAACGGCACGCTCGCCGCGGTCGCGGCGGCGCGACATTGCTCGAACTCCGGCATAGCCCTTACTGCACCGTTCGTATGAACCACTTTAACATCGATTCTACCGAATTGCGTCTGGACCGCGACTGTCTCTCGCGCCAGCGCGCGTCGTTGCACTTCATAGCTGCGGGCGCCGATGGTGGTGGTTTCTGCAAACAGCAGTTGCAAGAACTTTTCCCGATCCTGCGGCCGGCATAGAATCGAAATCAGACTGCCCGGCCGGTTCTTTTTCATCTGTGTCTGCGTCAGGTAACAATCCAAGGCGCCCAGTTCGAGTGCGCGATCAATTACATACCCGAAGAGCTGCGGGGACATGTCATCGATGTTCGTTTCGATCATCAGGAGAGTCTCGTCGCCGGCGGAATCCTGTGTGGTTTCTCCGACCAGCACCCGCAGCGCATTGGGAAACCCTTTTGGATTTCGCGTGCCCGCGCCGTAACCAGTCGCCTCGATCTTCATTGCGGGAACATTCTCAAAGCGCTCACAAACTGACGCGATGATGGCAGCCCCCGTCGGCGTCACAAATTCACCTTCGATTTCGCCGGCATAGATAGGCTTGCCTTTCAACAACTCTGCAACCGCGGGTGGCGGAATCGGAAACCGCCCGTGAGCCATCTCGGCCATTCCAGACCCTACTCGCAAAGGCGAGGAGATAAATCCGTCGACACCCAGCAAATCAAATGCAATCGCAGCGCCGCAGACGTCAAGGATAGCGTCGATTGCGCCGACTTCGTGAAAGTGAATCTTCTCAACTGGCTGGTTATGCACGCGGCTTTCTGCTTCCGCCAATCGCGAAAAGATCAGCGCCGCGCGATCCTTCACAGTTTGTTTGAGCTGAGATTCGTAGATGATTTTTAGAATATCGCTCAGATGTCGATGCGCGTGTTCGTGAGCTGTCTGCACACGGGCGTAAGTTGCACTAATCCCCGAGCGATCCACTTTATCGAATTCGATCTTCCAGCCGGCGATACCGAGCGATTGCAGTTGCCCGACAAGGGCGCGTGGATCGGCTCCGGCATCGACTAGCGCGCCGAGAATCATGTCGCCACTGGCGCCGGCGAAACCATCGAAGTAGAGAGTTCTCATAAGAGCGGCAACACCTCGCCTGCCTTTTCAGTCAGCACCTCATCGCACAAGTCCGACAGTGGCGTCCGTTCAGGATTCACTTCAACCACGTACGCTCCGGCGGCGCGCGCAATCTCCGGAATAGAAGCCGCCGGATAAACGACTGCCGACGTGCCGACGACAAAGCACAACTCGCATTCCTCAGCTTCGTGGGCCGCGCGTTCGAAGGCGCCCGCCGGCAACATCTCGCCAAACAAAACTACATCAGGCCGCAGGTGTCCACCGCAATCGATGCAGATCGGAACATCGTGATCGACCCGCAGCTCGCGCAGCTCGTGTCGCGAGTTACATTCAAAACATCGCGCCCGCCAGATGTTTCCATGCAGCTCAATTACGTTTCGCGAACCGGCAGCTTGATGCAAACCGTCAATGTTCTGAGTAACCAATGACAGATTAGTAAACCGCTGCTGCCAATCGGCAATCGCCTGGTGCGCCGGGTTTGGCTTTAAAGACGCGAGCAAGTCACGTCGATAATTGAACCATTCCCAAACTGCCGGGAGATCTCTTTCCAACATCCGCGCGGACGAGATTACGTCGAACGGCATTCCTTTCCATACGGCGGTCTGGCCGCCGCCGCGAAACGTCGGCACACCCGACTCAGCCGACACGCCGGCGCCAGTCAACACCAGCACGTTCTTCGCCCGCGCCAGAACATCGCGCAAACGTGGCGAGATAACAGTCTGCTCAGTGATGGTCATTTAGAAACCCGGATGGTAACAAAGCACACGAGTGCCCCGCAATTTCGTTAATCGCCCGCGATTCATTAGAATGCCTGTTTGCTTGTCGTGTCAGAAGCCCGACCGTGAGGGAGGCACGTTAATAAGTGG
>JBIOZK010000013.1:0-50203 GCA_044870975.1 Pyrinomonadaceae bacterium | reverse complement strand
GCTGCGCGCGAAGGGATGAACGTGACCTCGACGACGTCGACGAATACTCCGCCCCGCTACGTCTGCGTTCACGGCCACTTCTATCAACCTCCGCGCGAGAATCCGTGGACAGGTATGGTCGAAGCAGAGCCCAGCGCCGCGCCGTTTCATGATTGGAACGAGCGCGTTCATTTCGAATGCTATCGAGCCAATGCCTTCGTGCGCGTCGGTGAAGCAGGTGCGAATGCGCAGTTCATCAATAACTACGAGCACATGAGCTTCAACTTCGGGCCGACACTGCTGACCTGGCTGGAGCGATATCATCCGTATACCTACGCCCGCATTCTGCAAGCCGATCGAGAAAGCTCGAAGAAGCTCGCCGGACATGGCAACGCGATCGCCCAGGCCTACGGACACGCGATCCTGCCGCTATGCAATGAGCGCGATTTGCAGACCCAGATTCGTTGGGGGCTGGCTGACTTTCGTTTCCGCTTTGGCCGGGAAGCTGAAGCGATGTGGTTGCCGGAAACTGCGTGCAACGACCGCGTGATGTCGGCATTGGTCGATGAAGGGTTGCGTTATGTCATCCTCGCGCCGCATCAAGCTCAGCGTATCAGAACCGCGAGCGATAGCGAGCGGCTCGCCGCAACCAGCGCGACTCCTGGCGATACGGGCGCTCCCCGCGATGTCAATGAGAACACAATCGATACAAGCATCCCTTACCGCTGGACTGATCCGGCTGAACACACGCGCTCGATCACGGTCTTCTTTTATGACGGACGCACCTCCCGCGCGATTGCTTTTGAAAAGCTGTTGAGATCGAGCGGCGAACTCATCGATGCCTTCGCCCAATCGATCGGTAACCGCGAGCTGCTCAATATCGCCACCGACGGCGAGACCTACGGTCATCATTTCAAGTTCGGTGATCTCTGTCTGGCGCACGCGTTAACTGCAGAAGCGCCACAGCGCGGATTTCAAGTCACAAATTACGGCGAGTATCTCGACAATCATCCAGCCACCGCTGAAGTTGACCTCAACAACGGCCCCGACGGCGAAGGTACTTCGTGGAGTTGCGCGCACGGAGTCGGCCGTTGGATTCGCGATTGCGGGTGTCACACGGGGGGCGAGGTCGGATGGAACCAACAGTGGCGGGGGCCTCTGCGAGCGGCTTTGGACTTTTTGCGTGACGAGAACATCCCGCACTTCGAAGCCACGCGGAAAGAGCTGTTTGCGTTTCCGTGGGCCGCCAGAGATGAAAGTATCTCGCTGGTTTTGGATCCGGTAGCTTCGCGCGAGCAATTTCTTTTTGAGCACGCGGGACGTTGGCTGGCCGCAGACCAGCAGACGCGCGCGCTCACTTACCTTGAACTGCAGCGGATGCTATTGCTGATGTACACGAGCTGCGGCTGGTTCTTTAATGACGTTTCCGGAATTGAAACCATCCAGATTCTAAAGTACGCGGCGCGCGCAATTGATTTGATGAATCAACTTGGGTTGCCATCGGTTCGCGACAGGTTTCTGGAAATATTGGCCGAGGCGAAAAGTAATCGGTCAGAGATGGGCACAGGAGCTGACATATATCGCCACTATGTTGAATCGCTAAATCCCGTGAACAGAGAACTCACCTCAGCAGGCATCTGAACGAATGGCTCAAAAGCGCATCACAACCCGAAAGCCGGCGCGCTCTCGCAAGGACGGGAACGGGCAGGGTCCCTCTAAACCCTTCGCACCAATTCTGGGCGAATTAGATCTCCACCTTTTCGGCGAAGGCAGACATGAACGAATCTACGAAAAACTTGGGGCCCATCCGATCACTCACGAGCGCAAGCGTGGTGTCGCCTTCGGCGTGTGGGCGCCGAACGCGCGTGAGGTAAGCGTCGTCGGCAATTTCAATTCGTGGGACAGCAGTAGACATAAGATGCGCCGGCTGGGGGACTCCGGCGTCTGGGAGTTGTTCATTCCGGGACTGAAAGAAGGCGAGCTCTACAAATACGCGATCGATTCGCGCCTGGGCGAAATCTTTAAAGCCGATCCTTATGGTTTTATGATGGAGGTGCCGCCCGACACTTCGTCCGTCGTTTACAAATCGCGATACAAATTCCGTGACAGCGTCTGGATTAAGAAACGCGCCCAGCGGCAAGCCTGGCGCGAACCGCTTTCAATTTACGAAGTTCACCTCGGCTCATGGCGACGCAATCCGGAAGAAGAAAATCGGCCGCTGACCTATCGTGAGATTGCGCCGCTGCTCGCCGATTACGCGATCAACAATGGATTCACGCACGTTGAATTTCTGCCATTGAAAGAGCATCCCTATGGTCCTTCGTGGGGTTACCAGGTGAGCGCCTACTACGCGCCCTCCGCGCGTTACGGCACGCCCGACGATTTTCGTTTTCTCGTCGACTACCTCCATCAGAAAGATGTGGGCGTGATCATGGACTGGGTGCCGGCGCATTTCCCCAAAGATGCGTTTGCGCTGGGTCGCTTCGACGGCACCGCGTTGTACGAACACGCAGATCCGCGGAAAGGCGAACATCCGGACTGGGGCACCTACATCTTCAACTACGGGCGTAACGAAGTCCGGAATTTTTTGATTGCGAACGCGCTCTATTGGCTGCGCGAATTTCATCTCGACGGATTGCGCGTCGATGCGGTCGCCTCGATGCTCTATCTCGACTACAGCCGTAAAGAAGGTGAATGGATTCCGAATCAGTTTGGCGGCCGTGAGAACCTTGAAGCGATCTCACTTCTCAAGGAGCTGAACGAAGCGACACATCGCGAATGCCCCGGCGCCTTGATGATCGCCGAGGAATCAACCGCCTGGCCGCAGGTCAGTCATCCAGTCTATGCCGGCGGTCTCGGTTTCGATTTCAAATGGAACATGGGCTGGATGCACGACACGCTGAAGTACTTCCAAACCGATCCGCTCTTCCGCGGCGGCAATCACAACGCGCTCACTTTCGGCTTGCTTTACGCCTGGAGCGAGAACTTCATCCTGCCTTTCTCTCACGACGAAGTCGTGCACATGAAAGGCGCGCTGCTGAGCAAAATGCCCGGCGACGAATGGCAAAAGTTCGCCAACCTGCGCGCGCTGTACGGCTACATGTGGGCGCACCCCGGCAAAAAACTTCTGTTCATGGGCGGCGAGTTCGGTCAATGGCGGGAATGGACTGAGACGGAAAGTCTCGATTGGCATTTGTTAGAGACGCCAGTTCACAAAGGCGTGCTGAAACTGATTCAGGATCTGAGTCGACTCTACGTGAAATATGCAGCCCTGTGGGAGGCCGATTCCGACGCCAGCGGTTTCAGTTGGATCGAAGTCGACAATGCTGCTGAAAACATACTCGCGTTTCGCCGCATCGCGCCGGCAACCGGAGACGAGATCATCTTCGTCGGAAACTTCTCGCCAGTCGTGCGTGAAGAACATCGCATCGGCCTGCCGCGAAAAGGGACTTACAAACAAATCCTGAATACGGACCACGAGAAATACTGCGGCGGCGGCTTCGGAGTCGTCGGCAGCATCAAAGCCGAAAAGGTCCCCTGGCACGGACTGGATTATTCGGCGGCGCTCACGCTACCGCCGCTGGGGGCCATGTGGTTCACGACGAAACTCTAACTGACGTCCATCGTGAGAGTCATCGAATAATTTCCCTGTGTGCCCGGACCCGTCAGGGTAAGTTGCTTCGGTGGCGGAGTTGCTAACTCCTGACTACGCACCCAAATTGATCGAGCCGCGCCGTCGTCTTTCCCGATGGCCTTCGCGATGAGGCCCTTTTCCAGGTCATCAACCTTCTTGCCGGTGCCTTTTTCCACCGCGGTCTTGAGCACCGCTAATGATAAAGGGATAGCGGGATTAATCATGGTGACCACGTCTGCCGGCAACGACTTCAATACGGTTTGCACGACTTTTTCCCAGCCGACTTTGATGTCGATGTCGAACAGCTCGATCTCAACTCGCTCGAGTTTCTTAACGTCGAGCCCGTCAAAAACGATTTCGCGCTTCGAGATGTCCACTTTGTCCATATCAACTTTTGGCAGAGTGGCATGCCTCACGTAATTGTCTTTTTTATTGTTATCTCGTTCGCATTCCCAGTAATCGCGATTGCCCAGCCCGGGTAATGCTTCACGGGCATAGGCGATCTTGTCCTCTGAGTTGCGATAACGAACACTAATCAACGGGCGAAACTTGCAGTATTTGTCTTCGAGCTTTTCCGGAAATGTCAGGTCGGTGACGACGATATCGAGCGTTGTGGACATTGTGGGCCTCCTTCTTGATGCTGTGAAAGTAGCGCGGCGATGAGAATTATGAGCTCATCCCGGAGTAACGTGGCGCGGAGACTACTATCACCCCGTCACCCTGTCAATCATTTTCCGGAAGCCCGCCCCACGTGGAAGAATGATCCGAGTCTATACACTACCCTATCGACGCGGCTGCGTGTATCTTCCTTTTCAGTGCTCGATACTTCAGAAATCAGAAAGCGCTTTCCGGTAACCGAGCGGTTCGCCTACCTCAACAGCGCCGCAGCTGGACCCGTCTCGATCGCGTCGCAAGCCGCAGCTTCCGGCTATTACGAAAAGATGGTGCGCGATGGCGACGTGCATTGGAATCGGTGGCTGGCTGACCGCGAATTAGTGCGCCAGAAGATCGCCGATTTCATCCATGCCGAGCCGGAAGAGATTGCGCTTACGACGAACACTTCGCAGGGGATGAACGTGATTGTCGATGCGCTGGAAGGCCGCGGCGAAGTCATTTCGAGTGAACTGGAATTTCCGGTGACCACTTTGCCCTGGATGCATCGACGCATCCCGGTGCAGCGCCTGCCGGCGTCTCACGGTGAGATATCAATCGAAGATATTCACGCCGCGATGAAGCACGTGACCGGAATCATCGCGCTCAGTCACGTGCAATTCTCAAATGGCTTTCGGATTGACCCCGAAGCCGTGGGCGACATGAAAGGCAATCATGCCTTCGTGCTGAATGCGAGCCAATCGGCGGGCGCCTTTGTCATCGACGTCAAGCGCATGAAGATCGACGCGCTGTGCGCGACGGGCCACAAGTGGTTGCTGTCAGGCTATGGTTCCGGCTTCGTCTATCTCAGTCGCGAACTGTTGAATGAATCGATGTCACGTTCGATCGGCTGGCTAAGCGTTGAAGATCCTTTTGAGATGCGGAACGACGAATTTCGGCCGCGCCATGATGCAGCGGCGCGGGTTGAGCTTGGCTGTCCCCACTTTGCGGGAATTTTTTCTTTGGGTGCGTCGCTCGACCTGATTAAAGAGCTTGGTGAGGAGAATATTCAGGCGCAGGCGCTTGAATTGAATCGTTATCTAACGTCGCGTTTGATCGAGGACAAATGGGAAGTTCTTTCGCCCTTGCGAAATGAAGAGATGCGCTCGGCTGAGACGCTGGTGCGAGTCGAACAGCCTCATGAAGTAGTGCGGCAGCTATTTCAGCGCGGCGTGATCGTGACTGAAAAGCCGGAAGGCATTCGCGTCGCGACGCATTTCTTCAACAACGAAGACGATATCGACAGATTGATCGCAGCGTTGAATGAGGTCCAATCTCTTCAGGTTTAGCGGCGGGCTGTCGTCTGCCGATCCTGTAAAGAGAAAGGCGGGCAGTAGCCCGCCTCTAAACGATCGAATCTCGGCGGATGATAGACATCACCCGTTAGCAGCTTTCTTTTTGGGCTTGGGTTTGTTTCGCGGCGGATTCGACGTTGGTTGTTTGAAATGTTCGCGGCAAAGTCCAAGGAAGGTCAGATGAATTGGTGATTCGTATCCGCCAACTAAACGAGCGATGCCCAGTTGCCAATTGATCTGCGCCGCTTCGATCCACCAACGCACGAGCTTTCCCTTCGTAACTTCTTCCTGCACCGATTGCAGTGGCACGATGCCGACTCCCATGTCTTCTTCGACCATGCGTTTAATCGCGGCCAGCCGGCTTAGCTCCATAATCACTTTTGGCGTCACCCCTGCTTGCGCAAAGAACTGATCTATCAATCGCCGTGTGTTCCCGCCCCGTTCACCCAAAATCAGTTTCTCTCCGGCCAGTGCGTAAGCGCTGACCACTTTTTGATTCGCCAATTTGTGACGCGGTGAAGCGATAGCGACGAGATAGTCTTCGCTCAACAGCTCCGTCTGAACGCCGCGAGCTTCGACCGGCAGTGAAACAAAGGCCGCATCGAGTTCGCCGGCCAGGACCTGTTGAACTAACGCTTCGCTGGTGCCCGAAGAAACCGACGTCTCAACATTCTCATGCGCTTTCTTGAGTTCCCTCAGAATCTGCGGCAGCGGATCGGCGCTGACCATGGCTGAGGCACTGCCAATTCGCAAACGTCCACGGTGTGCACCCGTGAGTGCGGCCATCTCCTCCAACGCGGCGTCGTGCTCGCGCAGGATCACGTAGGCGCGCTCCAGCAGTTTCTCGCCGGCCTCGGTCAAAATCACGCGGCGCGGCGCGCGCACGAACAATTGAGCCCCGGTTTCGTTCTCGAGCTGTCGAATCTGCATACTGATTGCGGCTTGCGTCACATGTACTCGCGCTGCGCCGGCGGTGAAGGTCCCTGATTCGGCAATGGCGACAAAAGCTTTGATCTGTCGAATATCCATGTGCACACTCTACATCAAGATGGGTTATTAGAGGAATAAGATCTTTTAGTTTCCATTATGGTTTCTTCGTTGCCTAGAATGGGAACCTCAGGAGCCCTCCCGTACATCGAATCACCAAATGACGACTACGAGTCAGACAGTCGACATTTTGCCGCGCAGGCTTGCGCCCTTACGACAGTTGGTCGTCGGCGTGGACGGTGGCGGCACGCGCACCCGCGCCGTAGTGCTGAATGGTGCGCGCGTTCTCGGCGAGGGCACGGCCGGGCCGTCAAACCCCCTGCGGGTGGGCATAGCAAATGGGGCGACTGCGATTCGCGAGGCTGTCGATAAGGCCTGTTCCGCAGCCCTTATACATCGCGACGATGTGGTCGCCGCGGGCGTGGGCCTGGCCGGCATTCGGCGCAAAGATGTTCGCGCTCGGATGCATGACGTGCTGGTGCAGACGCTTGGAATTAAGAATATTGAACTGGTGAGCGATGGCGACATTGCACTCTACGGAGCTACAGACGGCCGGCCCGGCATTGTCGTGATATCGGGAACCGGATCGATCGCGGTGGGAATGAACCGGCAGGGCAAGCGCCTGTCTGCCGGCGGCTGGGGACCGGTCGCAGGCGATGAAGGCAGCGGGTCCTGGATCGCCCGACGGGCGCTGCAATCGGTCGCGCGCGCCACCGACGGACGTGGACCGAAGACTTCTCTGACTGAAGCGGCCTGCGAGTTTTTCCAGGTTGCGACGGCGGACGATCTCTCAACCGCGATATATGCGCCCACCATCACCAACGATCGCATCGCCGGTTTCAGCCGGCGCGTGATTCAGGGGGCCGAGGAAGGTGACGGAGTCGCCCGCGAAATTCTCAGAGATGCGGGCACGGAGCTTGGCAGGGCCGCCGTGACCGTCATTCGCAAATTGAAGATGGAACATGAACGCTTCCAGGTCGCTTTCATAGGTGGCGTCTTTTCAGCAGGTGAGCTGGTAACCGAAACCCTGCGCGAACAGCTCATGAAGAGCGCGCCCAAAGCATTCATTGACAATCCCAGCTTCTCGCCGACAATCGCCGCGGGCCGCATGGCGCAGGAAAACCTCCAGAGGTTGGCAGTAGCCGTGTGAACCGGCGCTTGCGTAACGGATGATGCCGAGCCCCGCTGAATCTTTACCTCTAACCGAGCAAGAGAATCCGCGCACCGCCCAGATAGGTTCGTTATCGACTGCAGACATTGTTCGCCTGATGAACGATGAAGACGCTCGTGTAGCTCAGGCTGTGCGCGACGCGCTTCCCGCGGTGACCCAGGCGGTTGACCAAATCGTGAATCGAATTCAACGTGGCGGACGTCTTTTCTATATCGGCACCGGAACCTCGGGCCGGCTTGGCGTGCTCGATGCTTCCGAATGCCCGCCAACTTTTGGAGTTTCACCCGACCTGGTGCAGGCGGTAATCGCCGGCGGTTACGACGCGTGCTATCGTGCGGTCGAAGCGTCAGAGGATGATGCCGCCGCGGGCGTGAGCGATCTTGAAAGCCGTGGCTTTACCGCGGCTGACGCACTGGTTGGTATTGCCGCATCGGGCCGCACGCCTTATACAGTTGGGGCGGTGGAGCACGCCCGTAAGATTGGCGCGCTGACGATCGCAATTACGTGCGTGCCCGAGTCGGCTATTGCGAAGGCCGCGGAAATTCCCATCGTACCTTTGGTGGGACCCGAAGTAATTGCCGGCTCGACACGCTTAAAAGCGGGGACCGCGCAGAAGCTAATTCTGAATATGCTTTCCACGGCCACCATGATTAAGCTTGGTTACGTCACCGGCAATCGGATGACGAATGTCCAAACGCGCAACGTGAAGCTGCAGGCGCGCGCACTTCGAATCGTCATGGCCGAGACCGGTCTGGACGAACCGGCGGCGAAGCAGGCGCTGGCGCAGGCGGACGGAAAGCTCCCCGTCGCCCTGGTGATGACGCTGGCAAAAGTTGATCGGACAGGAGCGGAAAGGGCGTTGGCTGAAGCATCGGGCGTCGTGAGCAAGGCAGTCGCAGCCCTGCGTGAGAAGAGTTCTTAGTCTTTAATTCAGAGACAAAATGCGGACCCTCGATCTCGTAATCATCTTTGGTTATCTCATCGGGATAGTTGTCTTTGGCAGTTGGTTCGCGAAGAAGCAGCAAACTACCAGCGACTACTTCCTCGGTGATCGATCGGTACCGTGGTGGGCGGTGGCCTTCTCGATCGTTGCCACCGAAACTTCCACCATCACATTCATTTCGGTGCCGGGCATCGCGTTTGCACGCGGCGGTAATTTTCAATTTTTGCAGCTCGTCCTGGGTTACCTCGCCGGACGCATCGTCATTTCGCTCCTGTTCATTCCTTCTTATTTCCGCGGCGAGCTGCTCACCGTCTATCAGCTGCTGGACCGGCGCTTCGGCTCGAAGATCAAGATGATCGCGGCGTCGCTGTTCGTCGTGATGCGCAACATTGCCGATGGAATTCGTCTGTTGCTGACCGCCGTTGTCCTGGCAGCGGTTTATACATCCTTCCAGCCGTCGGCAAACGCCGAGACGATCGTAATCGGATCGATCGTGCTACTGGGTGTGGCCATGATTGTCTTTACCTACTTCGGCGGAATGGAAGCCGTGATTTGGGTGGAAGTCGTCCAGCTGGGAATCTATATCGCCGGGGCCATTGCCGCCGCGATTATCCTGACGAACTCGATTGACGGCGGACTGAGTGGCGCCCTCGCAAACGCTTCACAGTTTCAAAAATTCTCGTTGTTCGATTTCTCGTTCGACTTTACGAAGACGTTTACTTTCTGGGCGGGTCTGATCGGCGGATGCTTTCTGACGATGAGTACCCACGGCACCGATCAGTACCTGGTGCAGCGGTACCTTTGCACAGATCGTCCGCGCAAGGCTGTCACGGCTTTGCTCGTGAGCGGTGCGATCGTGCTGGGGCAGTTCATCGGCTTTCTCTTTATCGGCGTGTTGCTGTTTTCGTATTACCACCCGTTCACCGATCCGGGTTACGCAGCGGCGGCCTCGACGGCGTTTCCATTTGGCGGCGGCGATCGGGTCTTTCCGGATTTCATCACCCGCCACATGCCTTCAGGATTGTCGGGATTGGTGGTCGCGGCCATTTTTGCCGCGGCCATGTCGTCTTCCTTAAATTCGATCGCAGCCACAGCGGTGAACGATCTCTACAAGCCTTTCCGGCCTGAGAAACCCGACAAGCATTACCTAAAAGTGTCGCACCTGCTCACCTTGATTTGGGGCGCAGTTCAGATCGGAGTGGCCCTGGTCGTCCGCCATCAAAATCGTTCAGCGCTCGATCAAGCGCTGTCGATTGCCTCGTTAATTAACGGGCCGGTGCTCGGCGTATTTTTGGTCGGCGCCTTTCTGCGGCGGGTAAGCGAACCGCCGGCCTTGATCGGCATGGGGGCCAGCATCGCTGTGATGCTCTATGTCTTCTTTGCGACAAAGATCGCCTGGACCTGGTATGTCTTTATCGGAAGCGCTATCACCCTGATTGTCGCGGGCATCGCCAGCTTCGCCTTCGCCCCCGCGCCTGCCGCAATGCAGGACGAATTAGCCCCTAACCTTTCCAACGAATGATGAAAACAAATTGGTTTGCCAAATACTTCCGCACCATAGCCGTCGCGATCGCACTGGTCGCCGTGGCCACGTTGCCTTTGCGATCTTACGCGGTGAATCCGCCGTCTTCGACAATTCCCAGTGCTCCGGTTGCCGGCGTTAAGCCTTATTCACGCAAACCGTCGAAAGACGCACTCAAGTGGGCGGACAAAGAGTTGAAGCGCATGTCGCTCGATGAAAAAATCGGCCAACTGATCTCAGTCGGCATCAACGCCACGTTTCTAAATCAGGACAGTGAGGCTTTCAAAGCGTTGCGTCATCAGGTGGTGGACAATCATGTGGGCGGCATCATTCTATTTCGCGGGCCGGTTTATGAATCGGTGATGATCTGCAATCGCATGCAGGAGTTGGCGAAACATCCGCTCTTGATTTCAGCCGACCTTGAAGCAGGCGCCGGCATGCGCTTTGACGACACGGTCAACTTTCCCTGGAACATGGCCATCGCGGCTACCGGAAATGCTGATTACGCGCGGCGTGCCGGCGAACTTACGGGACGAGAGGCGCGGGCGATGGGCATTCAGCAGATTTACGCACCGGTGTCGGATGTAAACAATAACGCCGCGAATCCGGTAATCAATGTTCGCTCGTACGGCGAAGACCCGAACGAGGTGGCCCGCTTTGTTTCGGCCTTTGTCACCGGCGCTCAGCACGCAGGCGTGATCGCCACCGCCAAGCATTTTCCCGGACATGGCGACACGGCCACTGATTCGCATCGCGGTTTGCCGGAAATCGACGTCACGCGCGAGCGGCTCAACTCGGTCGAATTAGTTCCCTTTCGCGCGGCCGTCAATGCCGGAGTCGGCGCCGTGATGACGGGACACATTGGTTTGCCGCTGATTGATTCAACCGAGATTTCACCGCTTCCCCGGAACGTAAAACTGAAGGCGACGGATACGACGGACGAAGCCGAGATTGTTTCGGCGAAGGGCACCATGCCCACGACACTGTCGCCGGTGATGAATGGAATGCTGCGCAACGATCTTAAGTTTGATGGTTTGATCGTCACCGACGCGATGAGCATGAGCGGCCTGACGCTTTATTTCACCCAGGAAGAAGCCTCGGTGCGCGCCCTGGAAGCAGGCGCCGACTTATTGTTAAAGCCGGCCGATCCGGATGCCTCGCTGCGTGGGGTGCGCGAGGCCGTTACAAAAGGCCGGTTGACGGAGCAGCGAATCGAGCAATCTGCGCGGAAGGTGCTGGCAGCAAAATATGACCTCGGTCTCGTTCAGCAACGAGTGACCCCGCTGGAAGGAATCGACCGCGAAGTTGCCGGTAAAGCCGCGTCCGAGCTAGCAGATGACATCGCCGGCGATGCGATTACGCTGGTGCGCAACGATGGCAAGCTGCTGCCGCTCAATCTGACGCCAACGATGCGCGTTTTCAATCTGGCCATCACCAACGGCGACGACCGCGCTTTCATCACCCAGTCATTCGTAGGCGCAATGACCCGCGGTGGAATCAAGCCGGAGACGATCGTGCTCGACGATCGTTCATCGGACAACGACGTCGTGAAGGCCATCGATAAAGCGACCCGCGCCGACCTTGTCATCGTCTCGATGTATGGCCGGGTGCGTTCAGGCCAGGCGCGCAGCGTCGCGTTACCCGACTCAGGAACTAAAGCATTGAATGAGCTGATCAACCGCAACGTGCGCGTCATCGGCATCAGCTTCGGCAACCCTTATATTCTGATGAGCTTTCCGAAATTGCCGACGTACATCGTCGCGTATGGTGACATGCCAAGTCTGCAGGAGGAATCGGCCCAGGCGCTGTTGGGAAAGACTGATTTCAAAGGCCGTTTGCCGATTTCGCTGCCGGGCCTGTATCCTCGCGGCCACGGAATTCAGTTGAAAACTCGCCCTTGAAGAAATGATTCCACATCTACGACTGCTGGTCGTCATTGCGCTCCTGGTTGCGCCCGTTGCGGCTCAACTGCCTGCTGCTCTGCCTGCTTCGCAGGGATTCTCTGCCGAGCGACTCGCGCGCATGGATGCGGTGATTGCCGAGTCGATCGCGAAAAAGGAACTGCCCGGCGCCGTCGTGCTGGTTGGTCGTCATGGAAAGATTGTCTGGCGCAAAACGTACGGCGCACGCGCCCTCGAACCGCAGCGCGAGGCAATGACCGCGGACACGATTTTCGATCTCGCCAGTCTCACCAAAGTCGTGGCCACTACGACCAGCATCATGATGCTCATCGAACAAGGAAAAGTTCGATTAAATGATCCGGTCGTGCAATTCATCCCCGAGATGAAAGGCGAAGGCCGCGACGCAATTACGATTGAGCAGTTGATGACGCACATGAGCGGCTTCGCTCCCGATTTTGATCTGCGCGATCGTTGGACAGGATATGACGAAGCGATGAAGCGGCTCTATCGCGAGCCGCTGCGCAATCCGCCAGGAACGCGATTCGTGTACAGCGACATCAACTACATCGCTCTGGGTGAAGTCGTGCACCGCACCAGCGGACTAATGCTCGATGAGTTTGCGCGGCAAAATATTTTTACGCCGCTGGGAATGCGCGATACCGGTTTTCATCCGGATGTGAAACTAAAGTCTCGCATCGCGCCCACGGAAAAGCGGCGCGGCCAGATGAATTACCTCGGTGATAGCGGCGCGGACGCCGGCTCCGAAGGCGAGCAATGGCTGCGCGGCCAGGTGCACGATCCCACTTCGTTTCGCATGAATGGAGTGGCTGGTCACGCCGGATTGTTTTCGAGCGCAGACGATCTCGCCATCTTCTGCCAGATGCTCTTGAACGGCGGCGCTTACGGCAACACGCGCATCCTTAGCCCGATGACTATCGCCACCATGACGCAGCCGCACGCAGTTTCAGAGAGCGGTGCGGCCCGCGGCCTGGGCTGGGATGTCGCGAGTAGTTTTTCGAGCAACAAGGGCGATTTGTTTCCCCTGGGTTCGTTCGGCCACACGGGCTTTACCGGCACTTCAATTTGGATCGATCCGACGAGCGACACTTTTGTCGTGTTTCTCAGTAACCGCGTTCATCCCGATGGCAAAGGCGATGTCGCAGCTCTGCGCGGTCGCGTGGCCTCGATTATCGCAAGTTCGATTGTTGACGCGACGGCAGTCAAAGCCCGCGAAGCGTCGGCCAACTCAGCAGCTGAACTGCTTGCCAGTCTCGCTCGGCTGAATGCCGCCACCCGCGCCGCCACCGTCGCGGCCACGCCCGCCGACGCCCAGGTGCTGACCGGCATCGACGTGCTTCAGCGGGACGGATTCAAGCAATTGAAAGGCATGCGCATCGGCCTGGTAACGAATCAAACCGGCCGCGATCGTTTGGGACGATCAACTATCGATGTGCTCTTCAAAGCGCCGAACGTCAAGCTCGTGGCGCTGTTTTCTCCTGAACACGGCATTCGCGGACTGGCCGACGACAAAATCTCTGATACGAAAGACGAAGTCACCGGATTACCCATCTATTCGCTATACGGAGAAACGCGACGACCGAAACCTGAGCAGCTTAAGGATCTCGACGCGCTCGTTTACGACATTCAGGACGTCGGCGTGCGCTTCTACACCTACACCGCGACGTTGGGTAACTTGATGGAGGAAGCCGCGAAAGCAAAGTTGCCGGTGTTCGTCCTCGATCGACCTAACCCGATCAATGGGATCGACGTCGAAGGACCGATTGCCGACCCGGACAAATTCTCATTCACAGCCTACTATTCAATTCCCGTCCGCTACGGAATGACCATTGGCGAGCTGGCACGATTCTTCAATCAGGAAAAGAAGATCGGCGCTGACCTGCGGATAATCCAACTTGAGAATTGGCGACGCGGGATGTGGCTTGATTCGACTGGACTCACCTGGATCAGTCCTTCGCCAAACATGCGCAGTCTGACGGAAGCGACCCTGTATCCGGGCATCGGCTTGTTGGAAACCACGAATGTTTCGGTCGGCCGCGGAACTGACACGCCCTTCGAAATCGTCGGTGCGCCATGGATTGACGGTCCGAAACTGGCTGCTTATTTAAATGCGCGTCGCGTTCCCGGCGTTCGCTTCGTTCCTGTCAGGTTCAAACCCACCACTTCGGTTTTCAAGAATGAGGACTGTTCCGGCATCAACATCGTCATCATTGATCGAAGCAGATTTCAGGCAGTGTTCACCGGACTCGAAGTCGCCGTCGCACTACATTCGTTGTTTCCCGCAGATTGGAAAGCCGATAGTTATCTGCGCCTCCTCGTGAATGCGGACGCGCTTGAGCGATTGAAGCGCGGCGAATCTGCCGAAGAACTCACGCGGTCATGGAAACCGGCGCTTGAAAATTTTCAGAAGCAACGCGCCCGCGCCCTCCTCTACCAGTAACCTTGTCACTGCTATAACGTTAGAGGTTTGCGACGAGCCTCGCGCGTTAGTCTGTAGAAAGCCAATTGGGAGGGAGGACGTCAACAATCCACGGGTCGCGACAAAATTAACACCGTTCTTTGTCAATGTAGTTATTGACTCAACCCGCAACTTAGTTTACAACCCTTCGAGCCACCCTCGGTCATTCTTAGCTCAAGGAGGAATCAGGATGAACGCCCGTAGACAAACTCGACTTGTATTGAGCGTCATTTGTTTCTTGACGATTACGACCGTCGTCGTCGCCGCTAACGGAGAACCCAACAACAATTCAAAGGCTGTCGCGCCGAATGAGGCAGGCGGCTTGCGCGAAGTTATCCCCCCCAAATACCAGCGCCGTTATGAAGAATGGAAAGCGGAGTTTCTCGCGACCGATATCGGTAAGGCCCAGTGGGACATGTATTCCAAACACCCGCGGCTGATGCTGACAATAACGATCGGCGGCAAAAATGCCGAGGGCGCCGGCACCGGAAGCTATAAGTGGAATGAGAAGGGTGAACTGATCGCCGCCACGATTGTGCTCGGCGAACGGTTGGATTCAGGATATCCGAGCGCGGTTTATTATCCGGTGATGAATGCACTCGAGCCGTTCGAATCAAAACAACTCATCAGTGGCAGCGTGTTGGCGGCGACCAAACTTGCTCATGAATTCGGCCACGTGATGAAGATATCGAGCACGCCGCAGGATCTTTATAATCTGCAGGTCAAGCTGGTGCCGGCCTATAACAAGATTTTTTTGAGCAATGGTTACAACGTGAACGACCCGCGGCTGGTCGAGATCGCCGAAAAAATCGGCGGCAATCCGGTGCAGATTTGGGAAGACCGGGAATATTGGGGTGAAGCGAATGCGATGCTTTATCTCAAGGACCGCGTTGAGAAAGAAAAATTCCATTGCCGCCTGTTCGGCAAGATCAAGCGTGCGGTGGAAGAGTACGCGAAAGACTATGAACAGCGCTTTGCTGAAATTGCCAAGGAACAGGGCGCGATGTACACCTGCGGTTGGAAATAGAAGTCCTAGCTTAAGCAAACCTAACAAGAAGGGGAGCCGATCGCTCGGCTCCCCTTTCTTATTGTCGAGTGGCAGAATCAGGCGCTGTTAGAAATAGAGCTTCGCGCCTAATTGAATCCTGCGAGCAGTGTTGGTGACACTGTCGTTGATCCTGCCGAAGATTGAAGAATTGATAACCGCCGTCGGGTTATCGAATGAAGGATGGTTGATGAAGTTACGCATGTCAGCGCGTAAATCCATACTCACCCGCTCTGTGATTCGGAAGTTTTTCGAAATTGACAGGTCGGGCTGGAAATACACCGGGGCCACGAAATAGTTACGGCCGGTATTGCCAATCGATCCGGACGCGGGTGCAGCGAACGGTATGCGATCGGAAGCACTAAACCAGAAGTTCCGACCGCTCTCCAGCACTAATGAGCCGAGGTGCCTGGGACAACCGGTACAGTCGGCCGTCGACTGCACCACATTGCTGAGCGTGTTGATGCCGGAATAGACCGTGAACGGCCTGCCCGACGCAGCAATGAATGACCCCGCCACCTGCCATCCGCCAATGATGTAGTTCACGACATTGTTGTCTGAACTCCAGCGCCGTCCTTTGCCGAAGGGCAAATCGTAAACGGCGGTTCCCTGGAAAACATGCCGGCGATCGAAATCTGACCAGGCATAATTCAGGTTGCGGTTCCGGAGGTCGAACGGCGTGCTCGATGCGGCCTGTACCGAACCGGTCGAGACGGTGCTCAACGAAGGATCCCACGAACGGTTGTCTTTCGAGAGCGACCAGGTGTAGCCCAGCTGATAAGCCAAACCCCGGGACATGCGGCGGCGCATAATTATTTCGAGCGCTCGGTAATTCGAGTAGTCGTTGCTGTCGAAAACATTAAAACCGCCGGTGAACTGTGGGTATGGTTGGAACAGGAAAGGATTCGCCACCGTCTGCGAAATCAATTGCAGACCTGTCGCAGCGCAGATTCCTCCCGTTACATCGGCTGTCTGACACAACCGTTGCGAAACATTTAGTGCTGCGGTCGCAACGCTGCCGTTCGCGATAGAGGCACTGGACAGAGTGCGGAAGGTAGCGGTGCCGGCATTGTTCGCCGCATTGCCGGTAAACAGCCGATTGATCAGCGGGCTGTTATAGGCGGTACTCGCCCTGATGGCATTGAAGGCATCAACAAAGTTTTCAGTGACGCCGGATACACCGGTAAATATGTTCACCTGATTCACATTGTAAGCGCCCTGAAGATGTACGGCATGCTTTCCGACGTAATTCACTTCGAGCACATTGTCCTTCCAGACGTCTCTTTGAAAACTCAGAATCCACTCGTGGACCTGCGGGAATTGCAAATCAGGATCAACGGCACTAATTGAACCGGTGCCAAAGGCGGCAGGCTGTCGCAGCGCATCCGGCGTACTGGTCGGAGCCAGCCCGGCTATGATCGGTTGTACATTCCGGAACAGACCTCCAGCCTGACCAAACGCCGAGTTCGTGACCCCGACATTGTTGCCGGGCGTGCTCTGGAAGATTGAAGAGCCAAACAGGAAGGTTGCGATGCGATCTGACGCGATTCGATAGTTGCCGCGGATAGAAGTCTTGCCGTCCTTCGTCGGATCCCAGGCGAAACCCACCGAGGGGAGAATCTTGCCGTAATCATTTTGAAAGACATCGCCTTCAACCCAGCGCAGCGTATTCGACGGTGGCGCGCCAATTCGTACTGCCTGATTGGGAACCAGAATAGGCCGGCCGTTTACACTGGGATGCATCTTGACTTCCCAACGCACACCAAGATCGAAAACCAGATTAGGTCTGAACCTCCAGCTGTCCTGAAAGTAAAAATCCAGTTCGGGATAGGTAGCCTCGTTGAGCCATCGCGTGCCCGCCGGCTGAAAGGTTGAACCGTTCGACACGAAAGCTTGCGAGACGGTGCTCACTCGGCCCAGCAAGTCGTTAACTGTCCCCTGCAGGCGTGTCAGGTCGGTGGCGTTGATGCTGTTGGCTCCAGAAGCCGGCAGATTGAATCCGCCAAAGCCGGGACCGTTTCCAAAGACCACGGTCGGCTCGATGGCCGCGCCGGCAACCGACGAACGGTCGTCTTTGTGTCGGCCAAACCGCAGGTTCATGCCGCCTTTGAAAGTGTGAGCGTCGTGTAGCCAGGTCACGTTGTCGATGTACTGCAGCAGACGAACGCCGCGCGCGTTATAGGAAAAATTCGTATTGGGCGTGGCCGCATTGATGAACGCGTAAGGAATGTTCGGATCGGGCGTCGGCGTTAGAAAACTGAAAAAGTACCTGCTGATGCCGAAAATGAATTCATTCACGAGATTCGGAGTCGCCGAATATCGCCAGTTGAAAGCCCAGTTGTCTGGACTGCGATAGGTGTCGACGAAATTGGGTGAACCGGGAAAGATCGGCCGCCCCGCGTTGGCCGCGTCACCGAGGGTGTTTTGCCGCCCGCGGGCATATCGACCATAAATCGCGTGCTTGCTGTTGAGCGTGTAATCGAGCTTGACTACGAAGTCGTATTGCTTCTCATGCTCTGGCGACCCAAAGTTAAAGCCCGCAGTGTTAAGACCATCTCCAACCGTAAAGTTGTTGGGCGCGGGAGACGCGTTAATGACTCCGATGAGTGTCGGGTCGAGTGTGATTCCCAGTGGATTTGCCGCGATGTTGTATGAGGCAATACAAGGCTGATTCGTCGGCGGGGTGCCAACGCAGGCAGGCAGCACCGCGTTGCCACTGGCATCTACCGAAGGTGTTGAAGTTCCGGCCGGAGCATTCGCTCTACCCACCACGTATCGATAGAGCCCTGCGCGCGCCTGCGCTGTGTAAACCGTACGAGTCACGAGAGCCGTGTCGTAAGCACGCAACCACTGCACGTTGCTGAAGAAGTGCAATTTGTTTTTCACTATCGGCCCGCCGAGACTGCCGCCGAAGATGTGCTGAACAAATTGATCCTTGGCCAGACCGTTAATGGTGTTCGTATAAGCCTTCGCATCCAATGCCGGCGTGCGATAGAACTCGAAAGCAGTGCCGTGGAAATCGTTCGTTCCTGAGCGGGTGATCATACTGACTTGCGCGCCGCTGCTTCGTCCCAACTCCGCCGTGAAGTTGCTGGTGACAATCTGCACCTGCGAGATCGAATCCGGATTCGGCCGCAGTGGAGTAAAGTTAGAGCCGCCCGCGGTCGACTCATTGATGTCGATGCCGTCCAGCGTGAAATTAAAAGCTCGATCGCGCGAGCCATGAACGTTGACCGCGCCGCCGGTGTTGCCACCGGTCACGACTCCGGGCTGAAAATTGAGCAGGTCGAGCGGATTACGCCCCCGCGTACCGACGATGGGCAAGCTTTCAAGCTCTCGTTGTTCGATCGTGGTGCCGATATTTCCAGACGTGCTGGTCTGCACGGTCTCGCCACCAGCTACGACCTTTACTACTTCGTTTACATCACCGACCTCCAATGTCGCATTAATAGTCAACGGCTGATTCACATTGAGGCCATTGTGTGCCGACTGGAACTTCTTGAAGCCTGACTTCTCAACCAGCAGGGTATAGCTTCCGACTTGAAGCAAGTCGAAGGTATAGCTTCCGCTGTCGTTGGATTGAGTGGTCAGCGAGACGCCGGTTCCGTCGTTAGTCAAAGTTACTGACGCATTCGGCACAGTACTGCCGTTTTTGTCCTGAACTACTCCGGTAATACGCGAAGTAGTTCCTTGAGCACTAACGACAACGCTAATTGAAATCAAAACCAGGAAAGAGCAAAGCAGGTAGACGGACTTTCGCATGACATTCCTCCTCGGGGGAAATTTCGAACAAACTCAAGACGCTGATGAAGCCTACTTGAAGAAATACAAAAAGAGTTTTCGCCAGAGGCACGTGACAGTCCCCTTATCGTTCATCTTTCAATGAAGCGCAAGAGATTTCTTCAAGAATAAAAACTAATCGAATACATCAGAAATCTTTCTTCCAGATGTTCAGTCAGTACTTAAATCGCTATAATGCATTCCGCTCGAAAAATTATCTCGGAGGATCTCATCGATGGAACAACCAACTCTGCGTCAACGGATCGATACTGCCATAGCGCAATACGCCATGCTCAAGCACCCGTTTTACCAGTCGTGGTCGGAAGGAAAATTGGATCGATCGATTTTGAAGAACTACGCGACGCAGTATTACGCGCACGTGAAGGCGTTTCCCACCTACGTCAGTGGCGTCCACTCGCATTGTGACGATATAGAGATTCGCCAGTCGTTACTCGAAAACCTGATTGAAGAAGAGCGCGGTGGCGAGAACCACCCTGAACTGTGGCTTCGCTTCGCAGATGAACTGGGTGCTTCTCGCAAGGAAATTAAAGCGGCCGAGTTATTGCCGTCAACCGTCGAATCGGTGCAGACGTTAAAATCAATTACCGGCAATCCGGATTATCGAGTTGGCCTCGCCGGACTTTATGCGTATGAGTCCCAGATTCCCGAAGTTGCGAAAACGAAACGGACCGGTCTTAAAGATTTCTACGGCATCGATGACACTCGCGCAATTTCATTTTTCACGGTCCACGAAACGATGGATGTCCTTCACAGTGAGTCGGAAATAGAAGCTCTCAGCAAGTCGTGCTTGTCGGACGGCGATCAGGAGGCGGTCGTCGAAGCAGCCGGTGACGCGGCGCAGGCACTGTGGAATTTCCTTTCCGGAGTCGAGCGAGCTTACTTTACGTCTTGATCAGTCACGCACATGCCAAAAGGCTGATTGGAGACGATGGTCTCCGACAATCTCTCAGTGTGAATTTCCTTTGACCGCCGCTACTCTTAGTTGCACACGAATTGCGACAAAAAACTTGTCGAGCGTGTGAATGTTTCTATTCTTGGCAAGCCGAACTAAAGGTTGCCATAAAGCTTTGTAAAAGCACACTTCGGCTTTCTTAAACCTCCGCGCCCGGAGGGGTTTCCAAGTTGAGCCTCTCCGAAAATATGGAGCGTTTGATCCATTATTGTGAAAAGACAACTTCACGGATTTATGGACGCCCCTGGGCTCGGTGTCATTAAGCACGATTATCGGACTGATAAAATCTTTTAGTTTTGCTTGTAAGTCTGAGGCTACTAGAATCGTAGCCTTCCCGCAAAAATGTTCAGTGTTTGGGCTGTTTTCGCACGGGCCCAGACTGCGTTTCTAATTATCCAGTAAAGAGGAACAACAAATGAGACATCACCCCAAGTTCGTGGTTTGTTTGCTCGCTACCCTCGCGCTGTTGTTGGCCTGCAGCGGTTTGGCCTTCGCGCAGGAAATCACCGGCTCGATCTCCGGCAATGTGAAAGATCAAAACGGCGGCGCGGTAAAGGGCGCGACTATCACCGTTACCGACCCGGCAACTAAGCAAGTTGTTCGTACCACTACGACGAACGACGAAGGTCAATTCGCGGCGCGCGATCTGCACGCGCAGATTTTCGACGTTACTATCGAAGCGACCGGCTTCAAGAAACGTATTCAAAGCAAGGTGCAGGTTGACGTCGGCAAGGTAAACAATCTGGATATCAACCTCGAGGTAGGTAACGTCAGCGAGGTCGTCACAGTCGAAGCGAACCCAGTCGCCGTTGAACTGACAACCCCGACCGTTTCGACAATTATCAGCGGCCAGCAGGCCCGCGAACTCTCGCTGAACAATCGCAACTGGGTGCAACTCATTACGCTGGCGCCGGGCGTCAGCAACGACCTTGCCGATCAGGTCTATGTAGGTACGACCAATCCGGCGGGACAAGCGAACACCATGAACATTTCGGTCAATGGTGCCCGCAGCGCACAGAACACTTACACGATCGATGGCGCGGACGTTACCGACCGCGGATCAAACATTACGATTCAGGCTTATCCCAGTGTAGATTCAATTTCTGAATTCAGCGTCAAACGCGGATTGTTCACTGCTGATTCCGGACGCAGTGGCGGTGGTCAGATTAATGTCGTGACTCGCGGCGGCGGCGAAAAGTTCCATGGCTCAGCTTTTGAATTCATCCGCAATGAAAAACTGAACGCCAACGATTTCATTTCGAACCGTAATTCAAATCCGCCCTTCGGCCGAGAGTCAAACGGCAAAGCCAAGCGCACCCCCTTCCGTTACAACAACTACGGATTCACCGTGGGTGGCCCAATCTATGTCCCCCGATTTGGCGAAGGCGGCCCGTCGACGTCAAAACTGGCGCGCACTTATTTCTTTTTCTCAGAAGAGCAGCGAAAGGATCGGCGCTATCCGGTGCTGACCAGCAACACGGTTCCCGATATCAACATGCGTTCGGGTATCTTTCCGGTCGATATCTGTTTGCGAGCCGTAATTCCAGCCGGCGCGTCGACCACTGATCCGGTCAATTGCACCAGCGTTCTGCCGGCCAACACGCCCATACCGGCCGGTTCCATCAGCCCGATTGCTCAGCAGTATCTTGATCTAATCTACAAGAAGCTGCCGGCGCCGACAGACGCCTTCTCGCGGGCATTGACTTATCCCGCCTCAGGCGTTGCAGATTTTCGACAGGAGATCATTCGCATTGATCACAGCTTTAAGAGCAAGGGATCGTTTTACTATCGCTACGAGCGAGACAAGATTCCCACAGTCGATGTGAACTCGTTGTTCTCATCGGGTTCGAGCCTGCCTGGGGTTTCGACATCGGCAACTGATTCTCCTGGCCGCACACATACAGCGCAACTGACTTACCTCGCGTCTCCAAACCTGGTGGTGGTGGGTCGTTGGACCTATGGCTATGGCGCGATTCTGAGCAAAACAATCGGCACCATGGCGCTCGCCAATTCTCCGATCACGCCACCGCTGCCTTATACAAAGACCCGTGATTTTGTGCCTACCGTTTCCGGAAATGGATTCGGTTCGCTGGCAACCTTCGGCGATTACGATAATTTCTCATGGAAACATAACTTTGGCGGCGACGTTACCTGGACGCATGAAAACCACACGTTCAAGTTTGGCGCCGTCTACTCAATATATCGCAAGAATGAAAACGCTCTGGGCGGCGCAAACCACGGTACCTTCAGCGGGTTTTTGAACACGACGGTGACAAGTCCGCAGCAAGCCAGCCTTCGCGCACCAAATGCTTTAGCGCAGGCGGCGTTGTTGGGAGGCACGACCGCAACGCAAGCCACGCTGGTGGCTAATCTGCAACTTTGGGCGAACTTCCTGCAGGGCAATAACCTGACGTTCAGCCAGGCCCGTTTTGACTTGACGGCGGACTTGCGCCAGATGGCGTTTGAGAGTTATGCGCAGGATGAGTGGCGCTTGCGCCGCAACGTGACGCTGTACCTCGGCGTACGTCATTCCTATTTCGGTTCGCCGTATGACAAGAACGGCTTCCTTTCCAATTTCGACCAGACGGCTTTCTCCGCGGCCGCGGCGCCGCTGGTCACCGGAGGTGGAAACCGGGTTGCGGGTACAGGTAATTTCTGTAACGGCCTGATTATTAATTCGCAAAACCCAAAGACGTTGACGAATTGCAACCCGACGATTTCGCCGTACGGCAAATACGTGGTGCAGGCCCCGAAAGGTGACTTTGCTCCGCGATTCGGTCTTGCCTGGGATCCTTTCGGCAAGGGCACAACCTCAGTTCGAACCGGTTACGGTATCTACTACGATCAGGTCCTTAATGGAACCTACGAACAGAATATCGGCGTCAACCCGCCGTACCAGGAAACCTGCACCTTCTCTTTGACGAGCCTGGTTTCGCCGGTTCCCGGGGGCAGCTCTTGCCCGCCCGGATCGGCGCCAGCCGCCGCGCCCAACCTCCGCGCGGTACAGCCGCAATGGAAAGATCCCTACATGCAGCATTGGTCATTTGAGATCCAGCACATGCTGGGCAGCAAGACCCTGTTTGATGTCGGATACTTTGGTTCCAAGGGAACGCACTTGATCGGCGGATACGAATTGAACGAGGTGCCGGCCGGCAAGGCAATCAATACGCTCTGCGCCAGCGGCACTTCCACCACCCCAACCGTGGTATGTCAGGCCGCGGGAACTGGTTTTACGTCATCGGCTGCTGAGTTGATTCTCGATCAGATCAGACCTTATCGAGGCTATCGATCGATTACCATGATTACGCCGCAGTTCAACTCGAACTATCACGCGCTACAGGCGCTGTTCCAACAGCGCTTCACCGGCAACTCGCAGGTGAACGTTGCGTATACCTGGGGCAAGAACCTGACCGACAACCAGACGGACCGCAGCACCGCGCCGCAGAACACGTACGACATTCACGCGGACTACGGAAGGGCCACCCTGGATCGTCGGCACATCTTTACCGCCAACTACGTCTACGACATTCCGCTCTTTGAGAAGCGGCATGACTTCGTCGGTCGCGCATTCGGCGGCTGGGAGATTTCGGGAATTGTGACGTTCCAAAGCGGACTTCCCTTCTCGCCGGCAACTTCAAACTGGGATCCCGCAGGATTGGGAATCATCGCGCCGCCGCTAACGGTTGCGCGACCGAACACCATTTGCGATCCGAATGCCAACGCCCCACAGCTGTTCCTGCAGTGGTTCAATACTGCTTGCTACCAGCTTAACCCCGGAACCACCGGCGCGGCGCCAAACACGGGTATCGTAAACGTGCCCGGCAACGGCGTGCGCGGCGCCATCAACGGACCGCCGACCAAGCGTTTCGACTTCTCGCTGTTCAAGAACATACAGCTGGGCGCAGCCGATAGCAGCAAGAGTCTGCAGTTCCGTATGGAAGTCTTCAATATCTTCAACCATACGAACTTCCGCAACATTGCCAGCACGAACGTCACTTCGACGCTGTTTGGTCAAATCAGCACCGTGCGCGATCCGCGTACGATTCAATTCGGCGCGAAGCTGTTGTTCTAAGTTCGCGTTTCAACTAACCCAACCAAATGCCCGCGGCGCGAGTCGCGGGCATTTTTGTATCAGCCGAACCTTTCTGCAAATCTGAGTGTTACAATGAGGCGCTTCCGTAATGGCTAACCTGGAACCTGCATCGACGTCGCTTCACAACGCCAGGATCGTCCTACCTGAAGGAACAATTGATTCTGCCGAACTCGCTGTCGAAAACGGACGCATGGCGAATATCTCATCAACGTCAGCGTCCTCGGCGACGGGCGTCGATTTGACGGGATTGACGTTGTATCCGGGATTCATCGACGTGCACATTCATGGCGCTGTCGGGGTCGATACCATGGCCGCCGACGCTGACGATTTGCTGCACGCCGGCGAATTTCTCGCGCAAAATGGCGTGACGGCCTGGCTGCCCACGCTGGTCCCGGGGGCTCCAGAGGAATATGAAAATTCAGTCCGTGCTATCGGCGAAGCAATGGCGTCCCTTGCGGCCAGCAACGAACTATCAACCGCGCGCATCCTCGGGGTTCATTACGAAGGCCCTTTCGTGAACGACCAGCAGTGCGGCGCGCTGCATCGTGAACACTTTCGAACATTTCAAACCATTGAAGATCTGGAATCACTTCCGGTCGTCAAACAGCATGACGCGATCCACATGATGACGCTCGCTCCTGAAGTTGACGGCGGCATCGAGCTGGTTAGAGCGCTCACGAGCATAGGGTGGGTCAGTTCGATCGGGCATACAAAAGCCGGCGCCGCGATTCTTGATGACGCATTGGCCGCCGGGGCGCGACACATGACGCATTTCATGAATGCGATGACGCCGCTGCACCATCGCACGCTCGGGGCTGTAGGCTGGGGACTGATTCATGACGAGGTGACTTGCGACCTGATCGCTGATGGAATTCACCTTGACTGCGAAATTCTCAAGTTGATCGTTCAGCACAAGACTCCGGAACGAGTCTCGTTAATCAGCGATGCCATCGCTGCCGCGGGTAGCGGTGATGGTGATTACCAAATCTGGGGCGAAACCATTCGCGTAAAGAATGGTCGAACCCAAAACGTCGCCGGGAGCATCGCCGGATCGGTAATCACTATGAGGGAAGCAGTGCAAACCATGCTGACACTTGGATTCTCGGAAGCTGACGTGGCAACAATGGCGTCGCTGAATCCGGCAAAGCTCCTGGGAATCGACCCTGATTGCGGTTCGATTGAGATCGGCAAACGCGCGGACCTGGTCGCCCTGGACAACGCTGGAACTGTTCGGATGACTTTAATTAACGGGCGAATAGCGTACGACGCAAGGTAGAGGGGCGAACGAGCTCACCTCTAACGAATCAGAGAAAAGTTGGGATTGCTCTTCCGCCGCCAGATGAATCCATCCAAAACGTAGTGAGTCAACTGAGGCACTGCGAGTAGCGGCACCAGAATTATCTTGAGCATTCCCAGCTCCCATCCTGCGCCGAAAAACCAGGCTCGCTCATGCCACACGCCGCGGTCCCAAAATAATTCTTCCACGTAAGCGATCAACCACAGCGTGGCTACAAACATTACGACGTTTCCGGTGAGAAAGCGGTAGACACTCCCCGCCCGAGGTCTCCGCGTACGAGCGTACCAATAGAGCAGGGCCAGATATGGGACGCCGTGAATGATGACGTTGGTGACCGTGAATGCGTAGTCTGAATTGAAAGCGATGATGCCCGTGTACCAACAGGCCGCCGTCGTAAGCACGACGATATCTTTGCCGGGATTCAGCTGTCGCTTGACTAACCAAAGGTACGCCGATCGCAGGACATAAGCCGCCAACACGGCAACGTACACCGGCCGACAGACGCGCTCAGCAACTGACCAAACATTTGCCGTAACAAAGTCGTTCGTAAGAAACCACCAGAATTGTCGCGGCAGATTGGCGTGCCAGTAGATCAAAGGATAAAGCGTCGCCAGGTAGATGACTGCAGTATCCAACCAGCGGCCAACCCGGTCTCGTTCACCGACGCGGGCGCGATAGAGCATCACCCAGCCGTATTGCTGACGCACAAAATGAAAGACCGCAAGATAAGCCAGCACCCGCCAGAAGATGAGTTCGCCTTCGGAATAGAGCGCCATGCCCACAATTAATCCCAGCACCGGGGTCAGTGTGTACAGCCACGGCCGCCGCTTCAGCTCTTCGGCGTCAAAATAGACGCGGAAGCCAGTGCTCCAGACGTGCGCGACATCGATCAGCAAGACGGCGGGAATCCACGTCCATTCAGGAGCCCGATCGTTGAGCACACCCGCACGCGCGCCAACCCACAGGGCGGCGAGTGCGACAACCGCACTGCCAAGGAAAACACTGAGGTCGACGGGAGCCGAGAAGAGCCACAGGCCGTGCGCGGAGACACGCGGGGCCGTGTCCTCCAACCTCACGGCGCCAGCCGATTCGTTAACTTCGATTGCTTGCATTTCGACCTTTGGCTGCGAGGATTTCTTCCGCCGCTCGCACGCCGTGATGGAACGCTTCTTCAAATAAAGCGACGCCGGCAAGATCCGTATGCGCGAAGTGAATCCCGCGAAACGGCTTGATCGCTGCCGCGCGCGCACCGCCCCAAATGAATCCGGGATACGGCCTAATCATGGCGTGGCCCCAGCGCATGACATCGATTCGATCTGCCAGCGAACGAATCTCGGGATGGGCGCGCTCGAGGTCCGTGAGCACCACGTCCGCACATGAATACCAGTCCATCGAGAGCAACTTCTCTCGCGCCACCCGCGGGTTCGCATCACACATCGGGTAATAGTAGGTAAAAACTGTCGGCCCATAATCAAGGCCGCGTTGATGTGTCGCCACCACGTAACCCAGCGATGGGCTTTCGTAGATCACGTTGTCCCACGACAAAGGAAATCCGCGGCTCGCTGGTCGGTCTTTCAGAAACAAGTTCGCAACCATCCAGGTACCATATTGGAATTCAGACACGTGCGGCGGTCTGTTTTCTCGATAGTCTCTTATCAGATAGGGCGTCAGGAACTGCGGCGCTGCAAAGATCACCCGCTCACAATGAAAGCCAACTTGCGCATTCGTCTGCGAATTCAGAGCAACTACATCGAGGGACGCCTCGCCTGGGTCCGAGGCAGGACTGATTTGCATTGCCGCCAATCCCAACCGCGCTTTTTCCTTTACGCGATCATAGAGATGCCTGACCAGCCGGCCATTTCCCTCCGGCCAGGTTAGCAGCGGTTGAGATTCCGCTCCCGGCTTAGACACGCGTGAAGCAAAATAAAAGAGTCCCGCCCAGGCGCTGGTCTGATCCCCGGTCATGCCGTAGTCATCTCGGCAAGCGTAATCGACCAACCAACGCAGCCGCGGCGAATCAAAGTTATGCGCGGCCAGCCAATCAGCCATGGTTGTTTTGTCGAGCGCGGTCACCTCAGCATCGTCGGAAGCGGTCTCAAGCGGAATTGCAAATGCGCGCCGATCAGAACGATCGCGCCACGCCACCCAACGATTCACTTCAGCATTGAACCGATCGAGCTGCGCCTGATCTTCTTTGGTGGCGCCGGCGTGCAGGTAGAGACCTTCATACCAACGACCGCGATAGAAGACGCGCTCCTCGGGATCGCGACAAATAAACTGTTCGCCAAAGATTGGTTCATCGTCTGCATCGCGCCCCTCGAGAACGCCCATCTCATCCAGCAAAGAAATGAGGGTGGCGTTCTCTTTCAATGGCGCCGGCAGGTAATGCGCTCCCCACGGGTAAGAGACGACCGGTGAGGTATCACTGCGAGCGGTGCCGCCCGGAGCCGGCTCGAGTTCAAGCAAAACGAAATCGTGAAAGCCACTTCTGACCAGGCGCCACGCGGCCGCGAGCCCGGCGACGCCGCCGCCTACAATCACAACTCCGACACGTTGCCAGGCATCCGGAGTCGGGTTGAGATTGATGGCGTCGCGCAGCCGATGGCCGATTCCATCCGATGCGCCGACGATTTGGCCTGCAGGAAAATGAGGTGTCATGCCAGATCGGCAGGCGGCAATCGCTACCGGGAGTCCCAGGAAAGCAGCGAGCACTTCGCGTCTGGTGAAGCTACTCATAACGCTTCCACTCGGCTTCGTAATAACGAACGAGCACCTGGTTATCCAATCGATTGATCTCGACCGGCACCGGCCCCAGGTCGGCGGACAAAACGAACATGGCCTTCATCGCACCGTCGTCCAGAAATCGCAAACCGGCCGGCGCCTGCGTCGGTATCTCGAACTCGTTCCGCTTGGCCAAAGCAAATCCCCAGACGCCAAAGCTCGGGACGGCGGTGTAATAAGGCTTCACTTTGAAGCCGGCGGCTTCGAGGGTCTTGACGATGCACCAGTACGAATTGCGCGCGAACAACGGGGAGGTGCATTGAATGGCGATCGCCGCATCCGCTGACAAGTGTTGTTTTAGAAGATTATAGAATCGCGTCGTGTACAGCTTGCCGAGCGCAAAGTTGTTCGGATCGGGAAAATCAACAATCGCCGCATCGTACAGATCCTTGTTTTGTTGGAGCCAAATCATCGCGTCGTCATTGATTACGTGGACGCGTGGGTTCTCGAAAGAATGCTGATTCAACTCAGCCAGTGGCTGAAACCGCTGCGAGAGCTTGGTCATGTCAGGATCGAGATCCACCAGCGTGATGGTCTCAACCGACGGGTACTTCAAAATCTCGCGGAGCGCCAAACCGTCACCGCCGCCCAGCACCAGCACCCGCCGCGGAGCATTCGCCAGCATCAGCGCCGGATGCACCAGTGCCTCGTGATAACGATATTCATCCGTCGAACTGAATTGCAGGTTACCGTTTAGAAACAGTTGGAAGCCGGCGCGGCCGCGGGTGATTACGATGCGTTGATACGGTGACGAGCGCGCATAAACAATGTCATCGGCGAACATCCCATCTTCCGCCAGAGTGGTTAACCGATCCGCCTTGATAACGCCGATCGAGAGCAACGCGATAACGATCGCCGCGCGCGCGCGGAGCGCCGGCACATTTCCTTTGAGTAACGGCCGCAGGATCCACGTGCCCCACAAACCGACGACGGCGTTTAAGATTCCAAACAATAAGGACGTGCGCACCAAACCGAGGCGCGGCACCAGGAAAATCGGAAAGAGGATCGCCGCCACCAGAGCGCCGATGTAATCCACCGCCAACACGCGCGAGACGAGTTCCTTGAAGTCGAGATGCTCCTTGAGAATGCGCATCAGCAAAGGCAGTTCGAGACCAACGAGCGCGCCGATGCCGAAGACGATCAGGTAAAGAACCAGGTGAAAGTAGCTGAGGTTGGCAAAGCTTAGGAAAAGCAGCGGGGCCGAGACGCCGCCCAGTACGCCGACGGCCAATTCAACTTCGATGAAGCTGCGCGCGAGATTCTTACTGATGAATCGCGAGAGCCAGGCGCCGGCGCCCAGCGCTGAAAGATAGATGCCGATGATGAGGGAGAACTGGGTGATGGAATCGCCCAGCACGTAACTTGCGACCGTTCCGGCAATCAGTTCGTAGACGAGTCCGCAGGTCGCGATGATCAGAACATGAAGAAAAAGGATTGGAGTGCGGCTCACTGCCTAACCGTGGACCGCTGCGGCGACAATTATTGCGATGCCGATGATCACCGACCCGATCAGGATCGCCAGCGCCGTGTTTTGATCTTCCTCGATCTCTTTGCGCGTTGAGAACGGCAGGATCTTTACGATGATCAGGAAGGCGACGGCAAACAGCACGATGCCCAGAACCGAAAATACCAGCGTGGTCACCAGCAGGTTAAGGAGCTGATCCATCGGCACGATCAGCGCGAGTATATGTAGGTCGGTCATCTATTTTCCTCCATGGAATCCTGTGTGCCAGAAGTGAAACGATCGGTATCCGCCCGGCGAATTGCGAACGTCGGCGGGCACAACCTGTCTACGCGACGTTCCCAACTCCCAGCCCTGAAAGGAAGCTACGCCGTACAGGAGAACGATCAATGCACTGGAAACGAGATAGATTTTCTTGAGCATGATTGATTATCCGAAGTCGCTTTTACAATCGCATTCGCATTTACGCCTGCGCGGCGACGCGCGCCGCAAAGTTGCAGTGTCCCTAATCAGAATCTGAATCATCGCCGCCGGAACTGGAACTCCGCGACATCATCTTGGAAAGGAAATTGCCGCCCTGAGCGCCGTACATACTGTCTTTCCATCGCCGCGTTTCAAATGTGCTGCGACGGACAAAGGCAATTACCGGAACGATGGTGATCAACAACATGGCGATCGGCCAGTAGATCCCCCGCGTCACTCCCTGCTCCACGCGCACCGTCAGCGGCGGCGGCGGCGCCTGCCAACGCTCCCATTGCGCTTCAACTCTCAGCGTGTAGTTGCCCTCCGGCAAGGCTGACACATAAACGCCTGATGTCTGCTTGCCTTCACTCCACGATTCGCCGTCTTCGACGCCGTGATAATACTCGACCGGCACATCGAACGATTGCACCAGTCCGGTTTCTTCATTGATTAGATCGCCTTCGAAATAGATCCAGCTGTTATCAACCGCCGACGCTCCCTGGATGAAGATGTTCTTGCGGCCCTTCAATTTGAACGGCGCGGTAAAAGCGATCTGGGTGCCATCCTCATTTGGCAAGGCGTCGAACTGAAAGGTTTGTTCAAATGCCGTTTGACGACTGGTCGTCAAGGTAAAAGCCAACGCGATGACCACGAGCGCCGCGGCGAAAGCGAGCCAATATTTGGACAGCCCCTTATGCGGATTCGGTTGGTTCCAGCCAACCCCAAAAGCCCTCGGCAGACCGGTGACGCCAAACGCTTTTTCCACGCCGGCGACCGTCATATAGGTTCCCAGCGAACAATTAATCTCGCCCGACGTCTTCCTGGCAGCTTTCTTGTCGATCTGCGACCAGGAAATCGGAGCGGCGGTAGAATCGTAGAAAGACTTGGGCAGAACGTTCGACAATTCGATCGAAAGCATCTCCGGCGGTCGAATGTAATCAATGGCCCGCGATTGTTCGCCGCGTTCGACCTTCCAATAAAACTCGCCGATTACATATTCGACCGTAGCGGTGGCGTCCTGATAGATGTAGAACTCCCGACCCTGGTAAATCGCTTTCTTGTAGTCTTCTGTCACCTCGCCGGGCGGAATGGACCTCACGTAACTCCAGTGATCATCGCTGTGCACCAGCCAGCGGAAACCGATGCTCGGATTGTAGAGGAGATATTCATACCAGAAGTACACGCGATCGAAAGTCACGCTGCGCGCGACATAGCCAATCACCGTGAACTTGCCTTCCCCAATCTCACCGGTTGCGCCCAGCGGGATGACCGGCGTGAATGCGTGCGGTTTCAGCGTTTGGAAGAACTTGAGCTTCCCTTCGTCAACATCCAGCAACGAAGCGCAATTCGGACAGGTGACGCGCTCTGAAACATCCGGGGCGCGCAGTTCCAACGGCCCCCCGCATTTAGGACAGGACAGATGAACCGCCGCGACGCGCCTCGCTGCTCTCTCCGGCGCGCGCGCATCGGCAATTCCGAGTTCAGCGAGCGTTACTTCCCTGCCGACAAACACGAGCGGCGGTGTCTCGCTGTAATCGATCGTGCCGAAGGTCTGTTTTTGTCCCGAAAGGTCGGCGTAGGCGTAGGTTTCATTGGGCACGACGCGCCAGGGAATTTCACCCTTGGCGCCGATCGTGCGCGCGGTTCCCTTCTCAGCAACCATGAGTGGTGTTGAGATCGGAATTGCAGCGACCGGATGTCCAAGTTGTAAAGCTTCAAATGACGGTAGGTTGACGTTCGGGTCGAGAGGCAATTGAAAAGTTAAGTAGAACCTTCCCTGCGCTTCGGCCAACCAGCCCCACCGGCCGTCCGAGAAGGCTGCATACCATTCATCCCAGAAACCACCCGCTTCATGTCCAAGTTGGGCCCGGCCGGTCAGCTCAAACCTGACCGACTGATACGAGCCTTTCAAACCAATGTCGAGCGGGGATCCGGTTTCGACGATCTCGGCGACCTTGCCCAGATCCTCAAGCGCCCGATCTGTGCGCGCGACCACCGAATGGCAAAACTCGCAAACGACGACGATTGACGAACCTTGTTTGAATGCGACAGGAGCGCCGCAGGCGGGACAATTGGCTTGCAGCGGAGTCATCAGGAGGCCACGACCATTAATTTGAAATCCGCAGACGTTGATTCTTCGACCGGAAGCGCACGGTCAATCGCCCGCACTCGAACTTCAGTCGCGCCCAGCAATGAAGACAGCGACCCCCGCCAGGGCCACTCAGGGCGCTCGCGGCAGCAATAAAGATTAATTGTTATCAGGCCGTATTCCGGATAGGTGTGGCAGGCCAGATGAGACTCAGAAAGCAGGACCATGCCGGTGATGCCGCCGGGCGACGGAAATCTCTGCCACAACGGATCGCCGACCACGCGCAAATCGAGATCAGCGATCACCCGATGAAAAAGCTCGCTCAAGAGATCGAGGTCGCGCAGAGCTTCAGCGCGACATCCACCGGCTTCGATTAACCATTCTGTGCCTGCCGTCATAACAGCATCCTGAACTTGATCACCCTTGGCGGATCGTTAGCCAAATCAGCGTCGCGTCCGGCGCAGCTTAGACGAACGCTATGGGATTTTGCAATAGATTTGAGGAGTCTGGGAAGTAGCGCCGCCAACCTAGCCGGCATCGTTTCGATCTTCGTAGAAATTCGCACGCCGGTATGACTCATCGAGCAACTCGACGGGATGCACCACTCTCAGTTGCATTCCGCTCAACGCAGCGCCCGCCGCGATCTGCATGTGGCAACCCGGATTGCCGGTAGCCAGCACGGTCGCGCCCGATTGTTTAATATGCTCGAGCTTGTCAGCGAGAATCTGTTCAGATAGTTCCGGCTCCAGCATATTGTAAACACCCGCACCGCCACAGCACACATCGCTGTCAGTTAGCGGCGCCAGGTTCAGATTTGGAATCGCCCAGAGCATCTGTAACGACGCATCCGCCGCATGCTGTCCGTGCAGCAGATGACAGGACGCATCATAAGTAGTGCGCTCAATCCCGATATCAGCGCCGTTACGAAAGCCGAGGGCCTGAAGCTGCTGGCCCACGTCGCGCACGCGTTTGCTGAATTCGCGCGCTCTTTCTGAGTAAGCCGGATCGTCTTCCAGCAGGTGCCCGTAAGACGCCAACATCGCGCCGCAACCACCCGCGTTGGTAATCACAGCTCCCTCAGCAGCAAACGCTTCAAGATTCTGCCGCGCCAAAGCCCGTGCGCCTTCAAGATCGCCGGCGTGCGCATGCAGAGCCCCACAGCAAACCTGCGCTGCCGGTGATTGCACTTCGCAGCCATTCGCCTGGAGCACGCGCGCGGTGGCGTCGTTGACCCTCTTAAATAGGCCGTCTGTTACGCAGCCTCTAAAAAGCATCGAAGGAGCGCCCGCATCCTGTCCCGACACGTCGCGATTCGCGTTCATCCTGGCTGCGCCTTTGTCGTTACCCAGCGCAGACGATCCATCCAGAAGCGCCAACGCAAACTCAAACTGCTCAGAAACACCCCGAGCAAATCCAATCCGGATCAATAAGCTGGGAATTTTCGAATCTCGCAACAACCGCGCGAACTGAAACGCCAGCTTCAACCGCTTCGGCTTCGACCAGACGTGCTTCAAGCCAAAATACAGCAGCCGATATGTTCCACTCGGCTTCGTTTGTCCGCGAACAATCTCCGCGCGCGCCGCTTCCAACAAGTGCCCATATTGCACGCCCGCGGGACATGCAGATTCACACGCGCGACAGCCGAGACAGCGATCGATGTGCTTTTCAAACGCGGGAGACGAGACAGACAGCCGTTGCTCTTTGACCGCGCGCATCAGATAGATGCGCCCGCGCGGCCCATCATTCTCATCCCCCGTCGCGACGTACGTCGGGCAGGCTTCCAGACAAAGCCCACAGTGGACACAGGCGAGAATTTTTTCTTCTTCGGCGGAAAGAACTGTTGCTAACGTGGGAGCCTCTGACAAACTAGTCGACATAGTTAGTACCCAACTGCCATCCCATCACTTCTACGGGGATCGGTTGCCCCCAAACGAACCCCCGTCTTCTCTTCAATCATGATCCCTTCACAATCGCCGAGGTAACGTGGCTTCTTCACCAGCTTGTGGCCGCGCTGCGTCAAAGACTTCTGCGTGTCACCAGCCAGGCCGAACGGCTCATAGACCAATTCATCGGGCAACCATTGATGATGGATGCGCGGCGCGTCGATGGCCTGCTGAATGTTCATGTTGAAGTCGATCACATTGGTGATCACGTCGAGCACGGTGTTGATAATTGTCGGGCCGCCGGGGCTGCCGACGGTAAACCAAAGCGAACCGTCTTTACGCAAGACGAAGGTGGGCGTCATGGCTGACAGCGGACGCTTGCGCGGCGCGACAGCGTTACGTTCTCCCTGAATCAAACCGTAGAGATTCGGCGTGCCTGGCTTCGCGGCAAAGTCATCCATCTCATCATTCATGATGATGCCGGTGCCTTTCGCCACGACGGCTGAGCCATATGAATTGTTCAGGGTATAAGTATTCGAGACCGCGTTGCCGTCAGCATCGACAACCGTAAAGTGGGTCGTCTCTTCAGATTCATACCCGAGCGGCTTACCGGCCTTGACCTGCTCGCTGGTTGACGCGTGTTCAGGATTAATCGTGCTCCGCAATTGCGCGGCATATTTCTTGTCGATCAGGCCCGCGATCGGAACTTTCACAAAGTCTGTGTCGCCCATATATTCCGCGCGATCCGCGAACGCGCGCCGCATGGCTTCGGTCATCAGGTGATAGCGATCCGACGAGGCCCAGTCCATCTTCTTCAGATCATAGCCTTCGAGAATGTTCAGCATCTCCAAAAGCACCGCACCACCTGACGACGGCGGCGGCATCGAAATGATCTCGTATCCGCGATAGTTGCCGCGCAGCGGCGCGCGCTCCTTCGCGACATAGCCGCGCATATCCGCCATGGTGATCAGGCCGTTATTACGCTTCATGTCATCTGCGATCATTCGCGCCGTCTGGCCTTCGTAGAATTCGTTCGGGCCGCCGCGCTGTAGACGCGCGAAGGTAGCGGCCAGATCAGGCTGCCGGAAAAGATCACCTTCGTTATATAAGTTGCCGTTGTTGAGATAGATGCGCTTCGTTTCGGGATAAGTCGCCAGATAATATCGCTCTTCCTCGACGGTCTCGCCATTTTGGATACTCTCGCGCTTGGCTCGCAGTGAGCGCGCCAGCGTGCGCGTAACCGTGAATCCATTCGCCGCCAGTCGCCGCGCCGGTTCTATCAACTGTGCCCAGCTCAATTTGCCCGAACCATATTTCTTGAGCGCCAATTCCATTCCGCGCACCGTACCCGGAACTCCCGCCGCACGATACCCTTCGATTGATCCACCTTCGCCCTTAATCACATTGCCATTCTTGTCGAGATAGATGTTGCGCGTCGCAGCCGCCGGCGCCATTTCGCGATAGTCAATCGCGGTGCTGCGCCCATCCTTCAGACGAATCATCATGAAACCGCCACCGCCGAGATTGCCCGCCGCTGGATGCGTCACCGCCAGCGCAAAAGCCACCGCAATCGCTGCATCAACTGCATTGCCGCCGCGCTTCATGATGGCAACGCCGACCTGCGAAGCCACCTGATTGGTGGATGCGACGACGCCGTGTTTCGCCCGCACGGGTTCACGCGAGGCAGCAACCGCGGTGGGCAATGACTCATAACGGCGCGGCAGCGTCGTGGGAAAACAGACAAATGCAAAAACCAATAACGGTGCAAATAGCGCGCGCAGCCTCTTAAGCATAATTCCTCCTAAGCCGCGAAGAACCTGCCCGGCGACAGAATGTTCTTCGGATCCAACTCTCTCTTGACACGCTTCATTAACTCGGTTGCCGAACCAAAACCGCCCCAACTGTCGATCTCATTCTTGATGTCGACCGGCGCTCTCTCGATGATCAAGTTACCACCCAGATTCTCTGCTCGTTGTCTCAATCGTTCAACAATGCGCACGGTTTCGTGAGGATAAATCGGGGCGCGAGCGATGACCCGCACGCGACCGTCACCCACGCCTGCGTGCCATTGCGTCGCGACGTGAGAGACATCCTCGTGCTCAAGTGCGGTGATGTCATCAATGAATGACGGCAATTCGCTCGGCCGCGTGTTGGCACGCCACCTGAGATTATTATTACTTCCCGCTGTTGCTTTGCTGAGATTGAGCCAAAGCTCTTCATCCTCATCACGCGTTGTACAGACAAGGTTGTCGGCGCGCAGCGTCTTCAGAGCATTTGCAGTTTCGACGATGACGGCTCGTGAAGCGCCGGCAAATCGAATCATCAACACAAACTCGCTCTCATTCCCGTCAACGATGACCTGTTTCGCAAGTTTAGGCGAAAGCAACTCGGCCGCTACTGGAAAGTGCTCGCGGCAGATCATACGTCCAATCTTCAGCAGCGCAGTCAGCGATCCCGTCGCTACAATTGTGCGCGTTTCAACCGGCAATGGGCGCAGCTTAAAAGTTACTTCGCTGATGACGCCCAACGTTCCATAACTGCCCGTGAACAACTTGCAGAGATCGTAGCCCGCAACGTTCTTCACCACGTTACCCCCGACCTTGATTGCAGTCCCATCGGCCAGCACCACGCGCAAGCCAATGACAAACGATCGCAGCGGACCGTACCCCAGTTGCTGCGAGCCGGCCAATGCTGTAGCCACGGCGCCACCGAGTGTTGCGGTGCCGTCATCGGGCGGATCGACCGGCAGCCACTGCCTTTTTTCGCGCAATTGATTTTGGAAATCACGCAGAGCCAGTCCTGCCTGGGCCGTCGCTACGAGATCCGCCGGTTCATGGTGAATCAGTTTTGTGAGACGTCGCGTGGTGACGATCAAGTGCGATTCATCGAGAACATTTCCGGCGCCGAGAAACGTTGCGGCTCCGCTTGGAATGATCGTTTGATCTTCATCCGCGGCGAGCTTCACCACTTCGCTGAGTTCGGTGGCAGATCCCGGCGCAAGAACTAAGGCGCGCTCAGCATTCTTCGATTGCAGTGATGCGGCGAAGTCATTGTCAGCTAGCCGCGCGACATTCGAATAGCCGACCAGTCGTTTGAATTCATTCGCCAGCCGGCCTTCCTTCATGCGTTGCTCGACTAACGGCTGCACGCGACGGGTAAAGCGTCCAGTCGTGTCAGAACCGGGAGGGGTAGCGACCGGATCAGATAATCCCGCCGGCGTCATTGATCCGGTCGCTACCGCTCCCGGTTCTGACACGCTGACATTAGCCACGGCCCGTGCTTCGCCACAGCCACGCGGCAACGGGATGATCTTGCCGGGATTGCAAAGGCCCGACGGATCGAAAGCAGCCCGCACGCGCAACATTGCGTCCATGTCGGCTTCGCTGAAAATCAAAGGCAGGTAACCGCTCTTATCCAAACCAACGCCGTGCTCCCCGGTGATTGATCCCCCGGCTCGCACGCAGGTCTCCATAATCTCGCGACCGGCTTTTCGCACCCGTTCAAGATCGTCTCCCAACCTCAAGTCAAAGCAGATGAGCGGATGCAGATTGCCGTCGCCGGCATGAAACACGTTCGCCAGTTTGATCTTGTATTCGGCGCTGATCCGATAAGTTTCCGCCAGCACCTCCGGGAGTCGCGAGCGCGGGACGACCGCGTCCTGAATCATTATGTCGGGGCTCAACCTACCGACCGCGCCGAACGCACCTTTGCGCGCGGCCCACAACTTCTTTCTCTCTTTTTCATCGGAAGCGAGCCGAACTGAACGCGCGCCATGGCTCCGCAAAATGGTTTCCACCTGCTCAGCTTCTTCATCGAGACCAGCTTCGATGCCGTCGAGTTCCACTAACAGCACTGCCTGGGCGTCAATCGGCAGACCAGCCGTAAAGACGCTTGCTTCAACCGCGCGAATAATTTCGTTGTCCATCATTTCCAGCGCAGCCGGCAACATGCCGGCGGCGATGATCGCTGAAACAGCGCGGCTCGCTTCATTCACGTCAGTGAAATCTGCTAAGACGGTGCGCACGGCCGGTGGGATGCGCGACAGTTTGACCGTCGCTTCCGTAGCGATGCCAAAGGTCCCTTCGGATCCGATGAACGTTCCTAGTAGATCGTAACCGGGCTTTGCCCGATCCAGTTCGACCACCGATCCATCAGACAAAACCACGCGCGCGGCGAGCACGTGATCAGTCGTCGTCCCATATTTCAAACAATGAATGCCACCGGCGTTTTCGGCGATGTTGCCGCCAATGGTGCAAGAAGGTTGGCTGGAAGGATCGGGCACGTAGTAAAGCCCGTAAGGCGCGACGGCGCGCGAAAGTTGTGCGTTCACCATTCCGGTTTGCACGCGCGCAGTTCGATTTTCGGGATCGATGTCGAGGACCTTGCGCGTGCGCGCCAGCTCTATGACGACGCCACGGTTAACCGCGAGCGCTCCTCCGGACAAACCGGTTCCGGCGCCCCGGGGAGCGAAGCTCACGCCTTGTTCGTTCAGAAATTCGAGGACTTCCGAGGTTTCTTCGGTCGAATTAGGAAAGACCACTGCCCGCGGTGGGTGTTTGTGCTGCGGCAAGCCATCGCATTCGTAAACCAGCAACTCGTCCGGCTCAGAAAGCACATTCTCATCACCGACAATGTCGCGAAGTTGATCGATGAGGCTATCGGTCGCGGCGATTTCCTGTTCGCTGGCTGCCATTGAATTACGGTCGGAGGCGAAGTCTGATGATACACTACGCGCGCTTTTTGTAACGCAAGCAGTGAGCTTGATCTGTGTCAGAACCCGGAGCGATAGCGACGGGATCATGTGAGCCTCCGAGGTATCTTGTTGATCCGGTCGCTACCGCTCCCGGTTCTGACACCGCACCTACCGACCATGGGACTCGCCGCCGATCTAATCATCATCAACGCCAATGTTCAGACGATGGAGCGCAACCGGCCAACGGCGTCGGCGATTGCCATCCTGGGCAATAGCATAGTTGCCGTCGGATCCGACGAAGAAATCAAACAGCTTGCCGGCGCTACAACAAACTTAATTGACGCGCAGGGCCGACTCGTCCTCCCCGGATTCAACGACGCCCACGTGCATTTCATGTCCGGAGGATTCCAACTCAGCAGCGTTGATTTGCGTGACGCGAACTCGCCGGACGAATTCGCCATTCGCATTCGAGACTTTGCCGCGACTCTGGGCAAAGGACAGTGGATGACCGGCGGTGATTGGGATCATGAACGATGGCCGGACGCGACGCTCCCAACCAGGGAACTAATTGACCTGTACACGCCGGAGACGCCGGTGTTCGTAAATCGACTTGATTGTCACATGGCGTTGGCCAATTCGCTGGTGCTGCGACTTGCAGGCGTGACGCGCGACACAGACGATCCTGACGGCGGCGTGATTGTACGCGACGCGAAGGGCGAACCCACCGGAGTTTTGAAGGACGCGGCGCAGAGTCTCGTGTGGAAAGTTTTCCCGCCGCGGACCTTCGACGAAAAACTTGCGGCCGCGCGCGCAGCGACCGATTACGCGGCGAGTCTCGGCGTCACCAGCGTACAGGACATGTCGGCCGGCGCAGATGTCGGCGTCTACCAGATGCTGCTCAATCGCGGCGATCTCAAGACTCGGATCTATGCAGTATGGCCGCTGCCTCGTTGGGACGGTCTCGGGCAGACGGGAGTGCGCGCGCACTTTGGCAGTGCGATGCTGCGCACCGGCGGATTGAAAGGCTTCGCTGACGGCAGTCTCGGCTCAACCACGGCGTTGTTTTTCGATCCGTACCTTGATGAACCAAACACGTGCGGCATCCCCAGTGATGAAATGTTTCCCTCAGGCGCGATGCTCGAACGAGTTCGCGGCGCCGACAACGCGGGTCTTCAGACTTTGATTCATGCCATCGGTGATCGTGCCAACGATGAAGTTCTTTCGATCTTCGAACAGGTTGAAGGCGAACACGGTGAACGCGATCGGCGGTTTCGGGTCGAGCACGCGCAGCACTTGCGGCCTCAGGACATTCCGCGATTCGCGCTTCGCAAGGTGATTGCCTCGATGCAGCCATACCACTGCATCGACGACGGCCGCTGGGCGGAAAAGCGAATCGGTCGCGAACGGGCGCAGACAACTTATGCCTTTCGCTCGCTGTTGGATTCGGGAGCAGAGTTGGCATTTGGAACCGACTGGACGGTCGCACCTTTGAATCCGCTGCTCACGATCAACGCAGCTGTGACTCGCCGAACGCTCGACGGGAAGCAGCCGAACGGATGGATTCCGGAGCAAAAGATTTCGGTGGATGAAGCCGTGCGTGCGTACACGGTCGGCTCGGCTTTCGCCGAATTTCAGGATCATGAAAAAGGCACAATCTCGCCCGGAAAACTCGCGGACATCGTCATGCTGTCTGGCGATATTTTCGAAATCGATCCGGTTGAAATTGAAAAGGCGCGCGTCGTAATGACGATCATGGACGGGCAGATTGTTCACGAAGCGCGTGAGCGATAGAGGCGATATCCCAGGTAGATTAAGAATCCCACTCCTGCTGCAATTGTCGTCGCAATTGCTTCGTACGCGGTGCTGTTCATCAGCAACCACGCCGACAAGATCAACGCTGCGATCGCAATTACGAACCCGCCGCGCAACTTGAAATGAGCAGGTGGCGCGCCAGTTCTTCTGCGCAGTACCGGCAACGCGGCACAGGTCACGGCATAGGCCACCAGCCGCGCAATGGTGCTGATCGTCAACGCCGCCACGAACGAACTTTTCAGCGTCAACACCAGCATCAACGCGGTCGTGACGATGATCGACAAATGCGGTGTGAAGAAGCGTGGATGCACGCGCGCGAACATCGCCGGCAACTGTTTCCGTTCGGCGATTGCGAAAGGCACGCGCGAAGCCGACAGCACGGTGATGTTCAAATTTCCAGCGACCGAAATGATGGCGCCGGCCGAAATGATGGCCGCGCCTGCGGTCCCCATAAATCTTTGTCCAGCGTCCGCCAGCGGTTTGGTTGATTTCGCCAGATCGGGCAGCGTGCCGATGCAGACAACCTGAATCAGAATGTAAGTTGTCGCGATTACCGCCATGGCAATCAACAAAGCTCGCGGCAAATCTTTCTGTGGGTTCTTAATCTCGCCTGCGGGAATCACCGCCATTTCAAAACCTGTGAATGCATAAAGCAGCAGCAGAACAGATTGCGAAAATGGTCCCGCCGCCGGACGAGCTCCGAGCGCGAAGGCGCCAGGATTCAGAAAGAAGAGGCCAACTCCAATGAAGATGAGCATCGGCACGAGCTTTCCGATCGTAAAGATGTTGCTGGCCATTGCGGCTTGACGCACGCCCAACACATTCAGGGCCGTCAACGCCACAACAACAACGATGATGATGCTCGCTCGAATCAATCCTGTGTTTGCGGGTGCCCAGAAGAACGTCAGGTAACTGATCATCAGGTTGCAGTTGGCCGCAAAGGCGGTGAGCCTCGCCAACCAAATCAGCCAACCAACTTCGAACGCAACGGTCTCGCCGAAAGCTTCACGCGCATAAAGGTAAGGCCCGCCGGTCGTCTCAAAGCGGCTGCCGACCTCTGCAAAGCACAGGATGATCAGCATGACCACGAGCGCACAGGCGACAAAGGCAATCAGGCTATAGCCGCCGATTAGCCCATAGACCTTCGAAGGCAATCCGAAGATGCCCGCGCCGATGATGCCGTTGATGGTGACGGCGACCAGATCCCAGCGGCGGATGCCGCGCACCAGGCCTTCATTTGACGTTGTGTTTGATGGCTTCAATATTTAGCGCGCAATGGTAAGGCTCAGGTCAAAATTAGCCAAGCGATTCGTCACGGAAGCTAAAACTAATTTGACCGCTGCCTTGCAAGAGTCACTGCGAACGCACAAAAGTTGTTGACTTACCCGCAATTTTGGCATAGATAAGCGCCAGTCGCGCGAACGCAAAATCTTAAAACCATAATTGACGCGACTCTCACTCATACCCAGGGTCTTGAAAGGTTTCTGCTGAGCAGGTCATTAATCATAAAGGCATCTCAGTCAAGCTCCGCGCTTTAGGAACCGCTTGACTACAAAGTGACTCCGACAAACGAGGACTCCTTAATTATGAATGACTCAATCCCCCAAGTACCGGCCGTTCCCCAGAACACCGGAACCCAGTATCACCGCTTCACAGTTCCTACTCGCAAGAGCAGTTTCGTCGACGACGCCAAGCAAATCCTGCGCGGCCGTCAGGCCGATCCAGCCGAAATGCTGGCACTGGCGAAGAAGCTGAAAGCCGAAACCCAGTTCGGCTACGCTCGTCGCTTGTTGTCGCGCGCAAGCACCGATGAAAACCTCGCGCAGGATAAGCAACTCCGGGACACGATCTTTCAGCAGCTGGCGCTTTGTACTTACAAGGATCAGGACTTGCCGGCTGATGAGCGACTGGATCGCGCGCTCACCATTCTGTGCCAGATTGTTGATTTCGATACCACCAAAGATCAGGAGACGCTCGGCCTGATCGGTTCGATTTTCAAACGTAAATGGGAGATCGACAATCAACGTCAGAACCTTGAGCGTTCGCTCTTCTATTATTTGCGTGGGTACGAGCAGGGACCGGCAAATGACCAGGGCTACACCGGAATAAATGCTGCTTTCGTGCTGGATCAGCTCGCCAGTCTGGAAGGCCACGAAGCGGACAAGGCCAGCCGCACTTCAAACATCGCCGAAGTTCGCCGTCAGCGCGCTACCAAGATCCGTGAGGACATCGTCGAGCAAGTCGGCGCTCTGGTTAAAGATCCCGATCACAAATGGGTGGCTGATCACTGGTGGTATTACGCCACCATGGCCGAAGCCCATTTTGGTCTGAAGAATTACAAAGAGGCCGTCAAATGGATCTTGGCGGGACAGGAAGCCGGTCGCCAGGTTTATGAATGGGAGCTTGAATCATGCGCGCGGCAACTCGCTGCACTCGCGCGTTTGCAGGAAGACGAAGAGTTAACCCCGGATGAATTTGCCAACACTAAGGCCTGGGCTGCATTGAAAGAGGCCTTTGGCGCTAGCGCAGTTCCTCGGACTGCGTTTACCGGAAAGATTGGTTTGGCGCTTTCGGGTGGTGGCTTTCGCGCGTCGCTTTTTCACCTCGGCGTCATGGCCCGGCTCGCCGAATTGGACGTGCTTCGGTCCGTTGAAGTTCTGTCGTGCGTCTCAGGCGGCTCGATCGTCGGAGCGTATTACTACCTCGCCGTTCGCCATCTGCTGCAAACAAAAACTGAGCAGGAAATCACGCGCGAAGACTACATCAAGATCGTCCACGACATGATCGGCCAGTTCACCGAAGGTGTGCAGCGAAACATTCGCACGCGCATCGCCGTCAATCCGATTAAAAATCTGCGAATGTTCTATAGCCAGAATTATTCGCGCACGACTCGGGCAGCGGAACTCTACGAAGAGAATTTATATGCCCGGGTTAAAGATGGCGGGGAAAACGCTGAGCGATGGATTAATGGTTTGACCATCGCGCCGCTCATCGAACAGAGCGGCAAGAAGATCCAGGCCCAAAACTTCGCGCCTAAGTACGAAAACTGGCGCCGCGAGGCCAAGATTCCGATTCTGGTGCTCAACGCGGCGACCCTCAACACCGGCCATACGTGGCAGTTTACCGCTTCCTGGATGGGCGAGACTCCCGCCGCGATTGACAGCGAAATCGACGGCAATGATCGACTGCGCCGGATGTATTACTCGGATGCTCCTGAAGACTTTCAAAAAATCCGGTTGGGAGTGGCGGTCGGTTCATCGGCGGCCGTGCCTGGAGTTTTTGAGCCGATAACCCTGGATCATCTCTATCCGAACCGGATCATTCGATTGGTTGATGGCGGCGTTTGTGATAACCAGGGGGTCGCCAGTTTGCTCGAGCAGGATTGCCGCGTGATTCTGGTTAGCGACGGTAGCGGTCAGATGGAATCACAGGCAGCTTCGGGACGCAGCCTCCTTCCCGTCCTGCTGCGCAGCAATAGCATCTTTCAGGCACGCATTCGCGAAGCCGAATATCACGATCTGAAAGGTCGGCGGCGTTCCAGCTTACTGCGCGGCTTCATGTTCGTGCATCTGAAACAGGACCTCGAAGTCGATCCAATCGACTGGGTAGGCTGTCTTGATCCATACGACCCCGCTGACGATGCCCGGCCCTCTGAGCGTCGCGGTCCGTTGACCAAATACGGGATCGCTAAGGACGTGCAGGAATTGCTTTCAGGAATTCGCACCGATCTTGATTCTTTTTCCGAAGCCGAAGCCTACGCGCTGATGACCAGTTCGTATCGCATGACGGAGTATCAGTTCAAGTATCAGAACTGCGTGGAAGGCTTCAAAGCTCCGGTTAAGGATGAAGAATGGAAATTTCTTGAAATTGAAGACAGCATGCGAGGGACCGGACCGCAATATGAATATCTCAAGAAGCTTCTGGCCGCCGGCAGCAATCTCGCATTCAAAGTCTGGCACATCGACCCCGTACTCAAGTATGGCCTGAGAGGATTTCTCTTGGTACTGGCGCTGGCCATCGCGGTGTTGCTGGGCCCCGGCGTTTACCGCTGGTGGAGCAATCCGTTGCCGGACTCAGTGGCGGGGCAGGGCGTGCGGGTTTTGGGATGGCTGGCCGGTAAGCTGCAAAACTTTGCTCAGGTCCTGTCCACCGTGACGCTTCGCCAAATTGTGTTCGCACTTGCCTCAACTTACGGGCTTTACATTGCGGCCCGAATCGCTGCCTCGTTCATGCACGATGAACTCGGACGAGATCTGCTGTTTGTGGTGCGTTGGAAAGACAACCTGAAGCGTTTGATCCTGGCGGTGTTCATCAGCACGTTCGGGTTCGTCGCGGCGGTTTTGCACCTGTACATTTTCGACAGGCGGTTCCTGACATTGGGACGGCTGGAAACGGTAAAGAAAAAGCGCGAGAGCTAATCGGCCGTGCGCCCTGCTTACGACTTAGCGTTGGTTCAGTGCTTCGCGCGCGACTTCCTTATCGTCGAAATGAAAAACTTCGCGGCCGAGGATCTGATAGTCCTCGTGACCTTTGCCGGCGATTAGCACCAGGTCATTTGCGCGAGCTTGTGCGACGGCGCGATGAATGGCCTCGCGTCGATCGGCAATCTTCTCGTAGGGCTTCCCAGTTTTCTTAATTCCCTCTTCGGCATCACACAGGATCTGGTTGGGATCTTCGGTGCGGGGATTGTCCGACGTCAGGATTACGACATCACTCAACGAGCCGGCTGCTTCACCCATCGGCGCGCGCTTCGAGCGATCGCGGTCGCCGCCGCAACCGAACAAAGTAATTATCTTGCCTGTGGTAACCTCACGCGCCGTGCGCAGCACATTCAGCAACGCGTCATCGCTGTGTGCGTAATCTACGACTACTGCAAAGTCGCCGTCGTGCTCGACCCGTTCAAATCGTCCTGGCGCACCGGTGCATCTCTCCAAAGCTTTCGTAATCACTTCAAACGAATACCCGAGCGCCAAACCACTCGCGACGGCGGCCAGCGTGTTGTAAACGTGCGGCGGCCCGACCAGCGGCGAATGGAAATCGACTTCGGTACGCGCTCCCGCGTGTTCGCTGACCGCTAAACGGAACCGCATTCCATTCAAAGAAAAGTCAGCATCGCTGGCGGTGACGTGGGCTGCAGCATTCACGGCATAAGTCACCACCCGCAGACCTTCGCCTTTCAATCGATCAGCCAGCTCGACACCGTGCGCGTCATCGACGTTGATGACAGAAGTCTTCGGCCGCGATCCCAGCCGGCCGTCGAATAGCCGCTGCTTCGCATACCAGTAATTCTCCATGGTCTTGTGATAGTCGAGGTGGTCGCGGGTAAGATTCGTAAAGACCGCCACCTCGTAATGCAATTCGTCACAACGATGAAAGTCCATTGCTTGCGATGAGCATTCCATCACCGCCGTTTTGCATCCGATCTCGACAGCTTGTCGCAGGAGCCGCTGCATGTCAGGCGCTTCGGGCGTGGTGCGTCCGGCCTTCATTCGTTCATTGCCGAGACGATATTCGACCGTTCCCGTCATCGCGACGGGTTCACCGGCCGCTTCCGGAATTGAAGCAATGAGGTAGGCGCAGGTCGTTTTTCCATTGGTACCCGTGATGCCAACCAGCTTCAATTCGCGTGACGGATAATGGTGGACCTCGGCGGCGGCCACGGCCATTGCGCGGCGAATGTCTTCAACCTGAATCCAGGTGCCCTGGAAGTCGGCCGGGGCTTCAAGTTCTGAAATCACCCCGACCGCGCCTTGCTCCATCACCTGCGGGACGAACTTGTGCGCGTCGAACAACTCGCCGCGCACCGCTGCGAATAAACTTCCGGTTTTGGCCTGGCGCGAATCGTGAGTTACATCAGTGATGATGGCCGTCGCATCACCTGACAGCGTGCCGGCGGCTCTGGCTGCGACGTCGGCCGCTGAAACTGGACTTTGATTTTCGGTTCCCAATCCTGCTCCCCAACTTTAGTTAGCTTCGAAAAAGCGATTCGCGATTATAATCAACGCCGCGCTTTTCCGATATTTGGCGAGGTGTCAGATCCGGTCGCTACCGCTCCGGGTTCTGACACGGCTGAGGTTAACAGGATGATGAGACTGCTGTTTGTGCTTTTGTGTTTGACGTTAGCCTTGAACAACTTCATGCCGATCACAGGTCAAACACCCGCGGCGCCGGAATACGACCTGGTTATTACGAACGGGACCGTCATCGACGGCTCGGGCAGTCCAGGTGTGGTTGCCGATATCGGTATCAAGGGCGACCGCATTGTGAAGGTTGGCCGCATTCGCGGCGTAACCTCTGTGCGCATTCGGGACGCGCAGGGAATGATCGTCGCACCGGGTTTCATCGACATGCTCGGGCAGTCCGAACAATATCTGCTGATCGATCCGCGCGGCATGAGCAAGGTCATGATGGGCGTCACGACTGAAATCACCGGCGAAGGTGAATCGATCGCGCCTATCAATGATCGCATTCTCAAAGAGCAGGAAGATTTCAACCGGCGATACAAGCTGACCGTCGATTGGCGGACGCTTGATGAATACTTCAAGCGGCTGGAGAAACAGGGTTCAGGTTTGAATCTCGGCACCTTCGTCGGCGCGACGCAGGTGCGCGAGTACGCGATCGGCTATGACGATCGCCCGCCGAGTGCGGCTGAACTGGAGCAAATGAAGAAGCTGGTCGCTGACGCGATGAAGGATGGCGCGCTCGGCGTTTCGACTTCGCTTCAGTATGTGCCGGCGCGATTTGCCAGGACCGATGAGATTGTCGAATTGGCGAAGGTCGCTCACCAATACGGCGGCATCTACATTTCGCATCAGCGCAGCGAAGCCAACGCGATCGACGATTCGATGAAAGAAGTTTTCGAGATTGCCCGCCGCGCCAATATTCCCGCGGAAATCTGGCACTTCAAAACTGCTTACAAGAAGAACTGGGGACGTATGCCTGAGATGCTGCGCCGCATCGAAGACGCGCGCAAGCAAGGACTGAAAATCACCGCCGATGTTTACCCATACGTCGCCGGCAGCACTTCGTTGAGCGCATGCCTGCCGCCGTGGGCGCTCGAAGGTGGCACTGACAAAATGGTCGCGCGCTTGAAGGATGCCGAGACTCGCAAGCGCTTGAAGACGGAAATCAGCGACGATGCGAAGGATTGGGAAAACATCTATCTCGGCAGCGGCGGGCCGGGCGGAATTCTGATCGGCTCTGTCGTGAATCGCGAACTAGACAACTGGCAGGGAAAACGATTGTCGGAAATTGCCGCGGCGCAAAACAAAGATCCGCTGGAGGCGCTGTTTGATTTCATCATCGCCGATCATGGCCAGACGGGCGCGATCTTTTTCATGATGCAGGAGAGCGACATGCAGGCCGCTTTGAAATCTCCGTTTGTCAGCGTCTGCACCGACAGCGGCTCACGCGCGACCGACGGGCCGCTGGCGGGATCGAAATCGCACCCGCGCGGCTGGGGAACCTATCCGCGCATCCTCGGGCGTTATGTGCGCGATGAGAAATTGCTGCCGCTCGAGCTGGCGATTCATAAGATGACCGGGTTGCCGGCCGCGAATGTCGGGTTGAAAGAGCGCGGTTTGATCCGCGAAGGATACTTCGCCGACATCACCGTCTTTGATCCGAAGACGATAATCGATCGCGCGACCTTTGAAGATCCGAATCAGTACCCGGTGGGAATTAAGTACGTGATCGTAAACGGACAGATTGAGGTCAATGACGGCCAGCGAACTCCGGCGCTGGCCGGGCGACCGTTGCGCGGCCCCGGTTACGGGCGCTGAACGGGAGCGCGGGAGTCCCTGCCCGCATGAGCGCGAAAGCGCCAACAGTTGTTGAGCTTGCTTCGCAAGCTTTGCGGGCAGGGATGCCCGCGGTCCGAAAGGGCGCTTATTAGCTGCCGCTGTCGTCCTTAATCGAACCTACGATCTTACGATACTGATCTTCGCTGAAGGCCTTGAGTGTCTCAGTGCTCACGTTTCCCTGTGAGCCCAGGCTGAGCATGCCCTGCGCCAGAGTTTCGTCATCGGGAGCATCAATCACGCAGACGAGATCATAGCGGCCCATCGTTAGATAGGCTTCCTTAAGATCTATCCCTGCCTGTTTGAACGCCGCGCGACCGGCATCCAAGCGGTCCGGACTAGCTTTGACCGCGGCGATTCCCTTCGCAGTCCATTTCAATAAGGCAATGTAAGTTGGCATAGAGGTCTCCTTTTGTTTCAGTGTCAGAAGCCCGACCGTCAGGGAGGGCAACTCACGCAAAGTGGCCCTTCCTCACGGTCGGGCTTCTGACACTAGATCTTAACAATGATGTTCTTTCGATACAGCAACCACATCAGAAAAAGCCAAAGCAAAATAAATGAAATCGCAAACGCCAGCGAGGCATTATTCGGCGCCAACCATGACGCGAACAGATGATTGTAGACAAATGGTTGCAGCGCCATCGGCGAGCCGTCAGGCTTGGTGATGTGCAGCAACGCGGTGAACCTGCCCATGAATCCTGTGCTCATCCCCGCCAGTCGCGCCATCATTCCGGTTCCGACAAAGAGCACGATTGCATTCACGCCAAAGATTACGAACGGCTTGGTCCAGGCCTTGTATCCCTTGATGTCGATCAGCCAGTAACAGAGCGCGAGAAACTCGAGCGCCAGTCCCGCGGTGAAGAACACATACGAACTGGTCCACAGCGACTTGTTGATGGGAAACCAGGGATTCCAACACCAGCCGATGATCGCGCAGGCAAATCCCGCCACGAACATCAACGTCACCTTTTCGATGGGTGTCCTGCTTTTATCGCCAATCAAGTAACCGGTGAGCACGCCAAACAAAGTCGTCGCCAGCGCCCCCATCGTGCTCAAAAGGCCTTCCGGATCGTAAACCACTCCTTGCCGCCAGATATGCGGACCAAAGACGGTGCGGTCGATGTAAGAGGCGAGACTTCCTTCCTTGCTTAAATCGCCGACGTAATGACCCGGCGCGTGACCACGCGTCATCATGAAGTGATAAATGATGAGCAGAGCGACGGCGATAATCGCAATCGTCCGCGGACGCGTGATTAGAAATATTAAGCCGGCAAAGAAGTAGCAGACGGCGATGCGTTGCAGCACGCCCGGAATGCGAATCGTCGCCAGCTTGAAATAAGGGAAACCGGCAAGGAACTCACCCAGCAAAAAAATTATGACGGAGCGATAGACGACTTTGATGAAAAGTGCCTTGCGCAGATCGCCGCGTTCGATCCGCTTGCCGAAAGCCAGCGGAATCGCGACGCCGACGATGA